>NZ_JAXBLX010000018.1:0-98471 GCF_037027555.1 Halalkalibacter kiskunsagensis
AGTCCGGTTCAATACCGTATCCATACCAGCCAATTAGCTGCTTAATATAAAACTCTAACTTTAGGGGGTCACATCAAGATCGATTTTTATCTTTTTCAGTGCCCTCGAAGCAATGAGCGTAGCCGTTGCCTTGTTTTAAAGCCTTCTATGAGTGGGTTTCTCATAGAAGGCGCGCAACCTGCGGAGCCATTGCCACTTCCTTGAGTAACTTTCAAAGGGTTTTTCAGTGACCTCCAAGTACAACGCTTTGTTCCTTTGCAAAATAGTCTTGTGACTTATTTGGAAATCACTTACAATTGTAAAAGAATAGATTGCTAGGAGGTTAGCTATGAATAAGCGCTCAGCTCCTCTAAATGAGGAGAACCGGATTCTCTCACTTGATCTTATGAGGGGTCTTGCTTTACTTGGTATTTTATTAGCTAATAGTTTGCATTTTCAATATGGCCTTTTTCTCATCCCAGACATTCATCATTATTATCCTTTAGGTTGGCTAGATCACATGGCAGAAGGGTTTATTCGTACCTTTGCTACAGCTAGTTTTTATACGCTTTTCTCTTTTCTTTTTGGCTATGGGATGGCCTTTTTAAAGGAACGTCTCGAGCAACAGAACAAGCCATTTAGCTCACTTTACGTTCGCCGAACACTTATTTTGCTTTTTGTCGGCTTGGTTCATGGTACTTTTATTTGGGATGGCGACATTTTATTTGTCTATGCTCTTACTGCCTTTATCCTGTTCTTCTTTTTAAAGTTAAAAGAAAGAGGGTTGCTCATCTGGGCCTTTGTTCTTCTTTTTCTAATGGCTCTTTCCATTGCAAGTCCTGAGGATGAATCAACAGCAGGACTTGAAGATCAGCTAATGAATTACTCGCTTGAAGAAAAAGAAGTACTGACATCTGGGAGTTATTTTGAGGTTGTTTCTTTTCGTCTTATGGCTGACCCACTTGGATTAGGGATTCTCGGTGATGTCATTCTTAATGTAACAGCTATGGTTAGTGTTCTTGGCATGTTTTTACTCGGAGCCTTTGTTGCTCGCAAGAAGTGGCTTCTAGATGTAAGCAAGCATCGAAAACTTTTTATAAGAATATGGTGGATCACGTTACTAGTTGGTTTTCCATGTAAAATTGCCTTCTTGTTTAATGATACGTACGCATATGAAATGCTGCATACAACAATCGGAGGACCACTAGTTGCGATGTTTTATGCTTCTAGTATTGCCCTTCTTGCTTCAAATCCCAAGTGGTTAAAACGCCTTCACCCACTTGCTTATGTAGGACGTTTATCTTTATCGAACTATTTACTGCAATCACTTGTCTTCACTACTTTATTTTATGGATACGGGTTTGGCCTTTTTAACAGGATTGGGATCTTTGGTGGAATGGTTCTTGCTTTTGTTTTCTTTTTCCTTCAAACCATTGCAAGTAGATGGTGGCTTAAACGTTATCATATGGGGTTATTTGAATGGTTCTGGCGTGCAGGAACGTACTTAACGATCCCTAAATTGCGGAGATAAACGAAAAAGTATCTCTAACTCATTAACTCGTTTTCTTGTCAGGCGCTTAACAAATGGAACGGTGTAAAATGAACAACGATAATCTCATAATAAAATCTCATAAACTTTCACTTCTTTAATGAGACTTTTATAATATTCAACTCAAAAAAATAGCGCAATAAGGTCTTCTTAATACAGTTTTTAGCGCGGATTAGTGCTATCTACAACAAAGAACGGTAACAGGTTCATCCCCGTTACCGTTACATGTAACTTCCTTACTGAATGGCAGCTTCTACTTCAGCAATCATTCCAGCTGTTGACGTGATTCCACCACCGGTAATATACCAATAGACTGGATCTAAATAAACAATGTTTCCATTTTCAAAAGCTTGTGTACCTTTAACTAAATCATTTTCTACTGTTTGTTGCCCTGATGATTCGCCACCAACAATTGCCCCACGGTCAACAACAAATAAATATTCTGGATTTTTTTCTGCAATGTATTCAAATGAGATATTTTGTCCATGACTAGAAACTTCAATCGTTTCATCTACAGGTGTTACTCCAAATTCATTATGAAGAATCCCAAATCTTGACCCTGATCCATAAGCACTAATTGCCCCATTATAAGCAACCCAGCAGCTTCACTTGCTGTAGCTTTTTCTTGTAATGAAGTTAATGAATCATCAATTGCGGCCAACTCCAGCTCGGCAACATCTTCTTTCCCGAAAACCTCTGCATCAATGCTCATAAATAAAGTTGTGCAATATCCCTTAGATCATCATAAGCATCTGCCGCTCTTCCTGAAATAATAATTAAATCTGGCTGAAGATCATAAATTTTTTCAAAATCTGACTCAAATAATGTACCCGCATTTTCGCAATCAGACCCGTAAGCGATTACGACTGTGGTTGAAGAACCGTTTTAATTTTTTCAATTGCCCAGTCCAATTCGACCTTTTCGATCACGAGTGGTGGTGCAAAGCGAATCACATGATGATGTGTTTCTTTACACAACAATCCTTCTTCTTTTAATTTCTCACAATATGACCTAGCTGGTACTTTTAACTCAACTCCAATAAACAAGCCTCGTCCTCTTACTTCTTTTATAAGCGGGTTATCAATCTTTTTTAATTGACTTATAAAATATGTTCCTAATTCAAGAGAACGTTCTACTAATTTTTCTTCTTCCATAACACCGAGGGCTGCGATTCCAACCGCACACGCTAATGGATTTCCACCAAATGTTGAACCGTGTGAACCAGGTTCAAATACGCCAAGAATATCGTTGTCTGCAGCAACAATTGAAACCGGAAACACACCTCCACCCAATGCCTTCCCTAAAATATACATATCAGGTTTGACCTTTTCCCAATCACAAGCGAATAGTTTCCCCGTACGTCCTAATCCAACTTGAATTTCATCCGCAATGAATAATATCTTTTCTTGTTGACACAACTCATAAGCTGCCCTAAGAAACCCTTCTGGCGGAATAATTATACCAGCTTCTCCCTGGATTGGTTCAACTAGAAATGCTGCTGTCTTCGGTGTAATTGCTGCTTTTAATGCAGTGATATCACCATATGGAATCAACTTAACCCCCGGTAACATTGGACCAAACCCGCGTTTATATTCCTCATTTGAAGACAGAGAAACGGCGGTCAAGGTTCGACCATGAAAATTGTCTTCACATACGATAATTTCAGATTGATTATCAGGTACGCCCTTACAATCATAAGCCCAACGTCGTGCTGCTTTAACTGCTGTTTCAACTGCTTCCGCTCCTGTATTCATTGGAAGAATCATGTTTTTCCCCGTGAGTGTAGAGACTTTTTCGTAAAATGGAGCCAGATTGTCATTGTGAAAAGCTCTAGAAGTTAAGGTTACTTTGTCGGCTTGTTCTTTTAATGCAGCAACAATTTTCGGATGACAGTGGCCTTGGTTCACTGCAGAATATGCGCTTAACATGTCTAAATAGCGATTTCCTTCAGGGTCTCTTACCCAGACCCCTTTTGCTTCAGAAATGACAACTGGAAGCGGGTGATAATTTTTTGCACCATATTGCTCCGTTTTTGCAATAATTGCTTTCGTGTCCATTCTAACACTTCCTCCCGTTCAAAACCGCCAAGCGGCCTTTTACTTATACATCCGAAAACGCTCACCCAAGATACATACTCTTTCTTTCATAACATGCAAAAATAGTACGAATGTTCACCTATAATTCAATAGGATCACAATATATTTGCAATCTCGCTACCATTAAAGCGTTTACATAAATGTTGAAAATTGGTCCACAAAAGGGTAAGGTTCACCTTCTATGGACACATCTTTTTAATATTTAAAAGATAAGATGAGCAATCAACACAATCACTGGTAAAGTAATAAGTGTTCGTTCAAGAAAAATAATAATCAAATCTGTGAATGTAACTGGCAGCTTTGATGCTAATAGCAGTCCACCCACTTCTGACATATAGATTAATTGTGTGACAGATACACAAGCGATAATAAACCTTGTCATTTCACTCTCTATCCCACTTCCAATAACTGCTGGCAATAACATATCGGCAAATCCAACAACCATCGTCTGGGCAGCAAAAGAAGCTTCAGGCACCTGCATCATTGACAACAGTGGAACAAACGGAGCTCCGAGCACTGCGAATACAGGAGTATATTCTGCGATAATTAATGCAACTGTCCCAAAAGCCATGACAACCGGTAGGACTCCAAACCACATGTCTAAGACGTTTTTCATTCCACCTTTGGCATTGATAAGTAGTCCATTATTTTCATTTGCACGCAGCAAAGCTTTTTTCATCCCTATTTGGAACGAATTCATATGAACTGTTAACATGTCATCATTCTTCTTATGATTCTCTATTATATACGTATCAGCCTTACGTGATAGGGGAGGAATCCTAGGACATATAATAGCAGCAATAAAGCCGGCAATTACAATCGTTACATAATAAGGAACAAATAAATGCTCTAAATTCATATACGTAAGAATGACGATACTAAACGTGATGGAAACAACAGAAAATGTCGTACCGATCACTGCTGCTTCACGTTTAGTATAGTATCCTTCTTCATATTGCTTGTTTGTTAATAAGACACCAATTGTCCCATCCCCCATCCACGAAGCCATGCAATCAATAGATGATCTGCCAGGAAGGGTAAAGATTGGTCTCATGATTTTGTTTAATAATGCACCGACTAACTCCAATAACCCAAAGTTTAATAGCAATGGTAAAAACAACCCGGCAAATAAAAAGATTGAAAATAAAAGTGGAATGAGCTCATACAACATTAAACCACCTGTATCTTCTGAAAATACCCACTCGGGCCCTACTTCTAATAATGTAACAATAGCCAAAGTAAATCCGAGTAACCTAACTATAAGCCATGCAGGATGTACGAGAAACAACCCTTTCATGAACTCATTTTTTAAAATTGCATTAGGCTTTGTTAGTGTAACCACAGTAGACAATGCTGCAACGATCAACATAAGAATCATCGCAATCATAGGTAAAACATCTATGAACAACCCTTCGACTGCCTTTGCCATTATTGCAACTGGAATCGTGATCTCGTCCTTGTACGTTAACGGAACCATAAATATAAATATTCCAAGTAATGAAGGAAGAATAAATCGTAAATAGTCAGCCAAAGATCGACTCTGAACTTCTTCTCTTCTTATTTCTCTATCTTCTATTGCCAAAATTATTCTCCTCCTTAACCAGCAAAAATTATATTATACACGTTTCCGTCATCAATTGTTAGATTAGTTTTTTTCCAAGTAAGGATGCGATTAATTCTGTTGCGATAATAGCTGTTTTATTTTTATTATCTAATATTGGATTCACCTCAACAAACTCAGCTGACGTAATGACCGCAGCTTCAGCTAGCATTTCCATTGCTAAATGACTCTCACGATACGTAACTCCCCCAAGTACCGGTGTTCCAACTCCAGGTGCATCCACTGGATCAATCGCATCTAAATCAAGACTTAAGTGAACACCATCGGTACGGGATGAGAGATATTGAATCGTTTCCTCCATCACTTGAGTCATCCCCTTACGATCGATTTCATGCATCGTAAAGATTTTTATTCCTTTTTTGCTGATTAATTCGCGCTCCCCTTCATCAATCGACCTTGCCCCAATAATCACAATGTTTTCTGGTTTAACTTTAGGCGCATATCCGCCTATTTCTGTTAATAATGGGTGGCCCAAACCTAGATTTATTGCTAAAGACATCCCATGAATGTTTCCAGATGGTGATGTTTCAGCCGTATTTAGATCTACATGGGCATCGTACCAAATAACACCTAACTCTTTATAATGTTTACTTATTCCTGCAATCGATCCTATCCCTATACTGTGATCGCCGCCCAATACTAAAGGAAATCCTCCTTCTGATAGAATCTCATCTAATTCTCTGCAAAGTTCTTCACTTGTTTTTATAATCTCGTGTAAATTTTTTAAGTTTTGTTCACGAATTGTTCCACTTGAAAAACGGTTAATCTTTAAATCCCCGTAATCTTTCACTTTAAACCCTAATCCTTTTAGTTCTTCAATTAAACCAGCATACCTCATTGCACTTGGTCCCATATCTACACCTCGACGAATTTGACCTAAATCCATCGGTACGCCTACGACGGAAATTTGTTTACGCTCCCCCATAATAAATATAACCCCTTTCATTAGTGGTTATCTCAATAATTATTTCATTATATTCAGATCCGTTAACGAAAGATCAGCCTTCATTTTATCTCTTTTTAATGAGTCATCTCATTAGCTTGCTTATACAGTTTCGTTATGTTTAAATGACGATTCTTGTACCTATTTCCCGTTTTGAAAAAGCCGTACCATCTTTGGTTACGACTTTCTTTGTCTTATTTTGAAAAGAAACCCTTTAGCGCAAACGATACATTCTGCGGTCTCTCTGCTAATCTTCGCATAAAGTATCCATACCAATCATTACCAAAAGGGACATAAACCCTCATTGTATAACCTTCTTTTGCAATCCGTTCCTGCATATCTGTACGGAAGCCATAAAGCATTTGGAATTCGAATTGAGATTTGGGAATTTGTTGTTCAATGCAAAACCTCTTTACTTTAGCAATGATTTCGTGATCATGACTTGCTATTGCCGTATAACTACCCGTTAGCAAGTGCTGCTTTATAAGTTTCATATAGTTCTCATCAATTTGTTCTTTTTTTTGATAAGCTACTTCAGGGGCTTCTTTATATGCTCCTTTCACAAGACGCAGCGGAATCCCTTTCAAACTTTCTAAATCTTTTTGTGCACAGTGCAAATAGGCTTGAATTACAGTACCAACATTGTTATATTTTCTTCTAAGCTCTCTAAAAATTTCTAACGTTTGATGATAATGTGCATAATCTTCCATATCAATTCTGATAAAATTATGATTCTTTTTTGCGACCTCTAAAATTCGAAGTATATTCTCCACACATAATTTTCGATCGATATCAAGTCCAAGCTGGGTTAACTTTAGAGATAAATTGCAATTTACACCTGTTGTGGCGATTGCCTCTAAAGTTTCAATGCATATATTAGTAGATTCAATAGCTTCCTCTCTATTTAATACGAATTCTCCTAAATGATCGACTGTGCAAACTAACCCTTTTTCATTAAGCGCTTTCACCACTTTCACTACACTAGCAACAGACACCCCGGCCACCACTTGCGCTGCACCTAACTTTAGTCCCCATCTTTTTGCACTTTTGTTCAATACCTTATTCTTTGATAAATAGAGAAAGAAGTTTTTTGATAACGTTTCAACTAACACAACAGACCCCCCTTGTACCTTTGACCTATACATTGTCAGTAGTTAAAAAAAGAAATATTACCCTTTTTAAACAACCTCTTATAGCTGCTCTGATAGTAATTTAGCCTGTGTAAACAGAAGTAAGTAATCAGGCCCGCCTGCTTTTGAGTCGGTCCCTGACATATTAAAGCCTCCAAAAGGATGGTATCCGACAATGGCACCCGTGCACCCGCGATTAAAATAAAGGTTGCCAACATAAAATTCCTGTTTTGCTTTTTCGATATGGGCACGATTATTGGTGATCACCGCTCCTGTTAAGCCATAATCTGTATTATTAGCTATCTCTAAAGCGTGATCAAATGTTTTCGCCTTACAAAACGCTACAACAGGGCCAAAGATCTCTTCTTGCATTAACCTGGCATGTGCATCGACCCCTGAAAAAATTGTTGGTTCGATGAAATAGCCTTTTGAATTATCTCCCTTCCCACCTGTAACTAACATGCCTTCCTCCTTGCCAATATCAATGTAGCTCATCACTTTATCAAAAGCAGCCTGATCATTTACCGGCCCCATAGACGTATTTTCTATAGGGTCACCTACCGTTAGCTTTTTCGTTAGCTTAATCGCTTTTTCTAACACATCATCATATACATCTTCATGAATAACCGCTCTGGAACATGCTGAACATTTTTGACCTGAAAAACCAAATGCAGATTTCACAATAGACTCAGCTGCTAAGTCAAGGTCAGCTTGATTGTCGACGACAATTGTATCTTTTCCTCCCATTTCAGCTACGACTCGCTTCAACCAAATTTGTCCTTCCTGGACTTTAGCGGCTCTTTCATAAATTCGTATGCCTACCTCTTTTGACCCTGTGAAACTAATAAAGCGTGTTTTAGGATGATCCACTAAATAGTCTCCTACTTCACTGCCGCTACCTGGGATGAAATTAACTACTCCGGCTGGAAGCCCCGCTTCTTCTAATACCTCAATAAACTTTGCTGCAACTACAGGTGTTGTACTTGCCGGTTTTAAAAGAACTGTATTTCCTGCTACAAGTGCCGCTGATGTCATCCCAGCCATAATTGCAAACGCAAAGTTCCAAGGAGAAATGACAACACCTACTCCAAGAGGAATATAGGAAAGACGATTGTTCTCGATTTTCCTGCTTTCAACTGGATATCCTTTTGCGAGTTCAATCATTTGTCGACCATAATATTCTAAGAAGTCAATAGCTTCAGCAGTGTCTGCATCAGCTTCATTCCATGGCTTTCCTGCTTCATAAACAAGATAAGCTGAAAACTCATGTTTACGGCGTCTCACAATTGCCGCTGCTTTAAATAATATTTCTGCACGAACCTCAGGATCCCACTTCTTCCATGTTTGAAACGTTTTATCTGCCACCTGCATTGCTTTTTCAGCTAAGTCTTTGCTTGCCTTAGAAACGGTTCCAACTACCTCAGATATGTTCGCTGGATTAACGGAGATAATTTTTTCTTCGGTTGTAACTTTTTTCCCGCCGATTACTAAATCGTATTCTTTGCCTAACTCTTTTTTCACTTGATTTAATGCTTTCTTAAATTCTTGAACATTTTCCTCAAAACTGAAATCTGTAAAGGGTTCATGTTTGTAAGGGACTGCCATACCAATCGACTCCTTTTCATTCGAAATAAACTACGCTTTTAGTAAAGGAACATAATTATAGGCTTAGAAATAAGCAGGATTTGGTTACACTACGGCCTGTGCAAATGTCACATTCTCCAATCTAAAGGACATACTTTGTGATGAAGTGTCAAAAAGAAAAAAAGGTCTGACTGCTAGCGTACAATTTATGGCGTGTAATAAATCGACCTCCATATATTGTTAGAAACTAGTCAAATCAGACCCTGTTTTACGTCACCTTAATTAAATGCATTACTATTATATATGCGAAACTTTCATACTATATTATAACTTCTTGCCTGCATCTGCCGGATAGCTGATGCCCATTTCTTTTCGAGCTTGCTCAAGAATAGTCGCTGTAGTTAATGATCTTTTATACGAATTAATTGATGATTCAAATTGATTATTAGTTAGTAATGTAATAAATTCCTTTACTTCATAATACATAGAATTACTCTCTTGAGATTGGCTAATATCTTCTACCGTGCCATCTTTATACCTGATTTCTACTTTTTCAGGAGTATGAATTTTATCAATTAGAATGCTACCATTTTCCCCTTGGATTTCAGAAGGAACGTACGAATTGGTAATTTTAGAATACATAATAACGGCATCCATCTCTTCATATTGTAAGATCAAGCTTCCTTCGCCATCTACACCAGTGTCTAGCTTGTAACAACGTCCTGTTATATTATTCGGTTCACCAAACAAAACAACTAGTGGATGAACAGCATAAATACCTATATCCATTAAGGAACCATTTGAAAAACGTGGGTCAAAAGCGTTTAAGACCTCCCCTTTTTTATAGCGATCATATCTAGATGAATATTGACAATAACTCGCAAAGTAGCGTCGAACTTTGCCAATTTTATGTAGGTGATCTTGGATCGTTTTAAAGTTAGGAAGGAAGGTTGTTTTTAGAGCTTCCATTAACAAAACATGATTTTCTCTTGCACATCTAACCATTGCTTCTACTTCTAGTGTATTTGATGCCAATGGTTTTTCACAAAGAACGTGCTTGCCATTTTCCATCATAAGTATTGCTTGATTTGCATGTAACGAATTAGGACTCGCAATATAAACGGCATCGAACTCTTTGCTTTTAGCCATGTCTTCTAAATTGGTAAATGTATGATCGACATTATATTTTTCTGCAAAATCCTTGGCTTGCTTTTCTGTTCTCGAGTAGACGGCTGTTAATGAAAATTCTTCTACCTTCCTAGCAGCTTCAATAAAGCTTTCTGTAATCCAATTTGTTCCGATAATTGCAAAACGTATCATTCTAGATCCCTCCAACTATTTCTGGTGCTTTTTCTTCATTTTTAATAGGTAACATAATCGTCATAGTAGTTCCTACATTTTGTTCAGTTTGAATACGCAACTCAATTATCTTTCAACTGACCATTAAGTTCAGGGCTTGACCCTATTTTTCACCTGCAAACGTTTCACCTCGAAGTATTCTAATTCCTTTTATTATAGCATTTCATTTACTAAGTTGTTTTAATATCGTGGTTGATTGAATATAGCTCACAATTAGTCATTCTCAAATGGTCATCATATTTTAGTCTTGTATAAGTAAAAAAGTAGCACAAAAGAGGATAACTCCAAGGCTATCACCTTGAGGTTATCCTAAAAAGAAACTACAGAGTACTTATCCTTACGCCATCGCTTCCTCTTCTTCTTTCTTAAAAAATGTCTTCATCGCATGATACACGTCGCCTTTTTCTTTTAAAATATGGTGGCGAAAGCGAATATCATCAATGTTTTTATAAGCACTCATAAGAGTGGAGTGGCGGCTGTATTGATTCACTTCGCCATAACCAAACATACTCGAAACATCCATAAGTTTCTCTACTAGTTTTAGACAACGTGCATTATCGGATGTAAGATTATCCCCATCAGAGAAATGGAATGGATAAATATTGTAACGTTTAGGATCATATTTTCCTTCGATCACTTCAAGAGCTTTTCGGTACGCTGATGAACAAATGGTTCCACCGCTTTCTCCTTTTGAAAAGAAGTCTTCTTCCGAGACAACTTTTGCTTCCGTATGATGAGCAATAAATTCAATGTCCACTGTCTCATATTTTGTACGTAAGAAGCGAGTCATCCAAAAGAAGAAACTGCGCGCCATATATTTTTCCCATCTGCCCATCGATCCACTTGTATCCATCATTGCAATCACAACTGCTTTTGATTCTGGCTTCGTTACTTCATTCCATGTTTTAAAACGAAGATCATCGTTATAGATTGGGATTAACCCTGGTCGACCTTCTAGTGCATTTCTTTTTATTGCTGAAAGGATCGTTCTTCGTTTGTCGATATTCCCCATTAGCCCTTTTTTTCGAATGTCATTAAAATCAATGTCTTCAATCAGTATTTCATCTTCTTCTTTCTTTTGGAGATTAGGTAACTCTAACTCTGAGAAAAGCATCTCCTGTAATTCCATAATGGATACTTCGGCTTCCGAATAATCCTCACCAGCTTGATCACCGGGGCCTTTTCCTTTCCCAGGTCCTTGTTGTTTCTGCGCATTGGGGTCTCTTGCTACAACATCCCCAACCTTACTCTCCCCATCTCCTTGACCAACATGTTTATTTTTATCATAGTTATAGCGGATTTTGTATTCATCTAGAGAACGGATCGGAATACGAATCACATCTCGACCGTTTGACATGACAATATTTTCTTCACTTACAAGATCAGGTAAATTCTTTTTTATTGCTTCTTGGACTTTTTCCTGGTGGCGTCTCTGGTCTTGATAACCTTTTCGGTGAAGAGACCAGTTTTCTTGTGACACGACAAATTGACGTTGATTGTTTTTCGTCATGTGATTCCCCTCCCTTTGTATTGTTATCGCATCATTCACATTTACTAAAAGTAAAAACTCATCGTTTTTCACACATTCGAAGAACTTTGCATACTATGGTCTCGAGTCATGTATTGATTTTTTAGCCTCAAATAAAAATGGCTTACTTTATCCTATGCAGACAGGGAGGAGAGTTGCTAATAAATTCTGACAAATCTTGCTTTTTTAAAAGTGGACAAGCAAAAAAAGCGAGCAATCATTCGCTCACCTTAATTTAAAAAATCGCTATATCAATGGTATTACATCTTAATAAATTCTCCTGAAACTTCAATCTGAAAATAACATGTCACAAATAAAAAGACTGTAACATTTTATGACGAGTAATATCAAATAAAGATTTCCTCTTGCTAGTACGAAATCGAGTGTTAGCCATACAGAACTCTATTTTCTGACTACTCATAGACAAATCCCTTTCATACGTCACATGTTTTTCTAACGGATGATACCGACTTCTTGAATTGGCCAGAATCGCCAATCTACTTTCCCTACTATTTGCTCATTAGAAATAAAACCAAGACGACGACTGTCTAAACTATTTGGGCGGTTATCACCTAGGACAAACACATGTCCTAGTGGGACAGCTTCTGGAATGCTAAAGTCATTTGTGTATAATCCCCACTTGTGATCAGCCACTTTTTGTTTTAAAAACGGTTCTTCAACAGCTCTATCATTTATGTACAATATATCATCCTGATAAAATACAACATCTCCGGGAAGACCAATTACTCTTTTTATATAGTCTTCTTCCTCATTTGCATGAAACACAACTAAATCAAATCGGTCTGGTTCTGAAAAGCCATAGCCAATTTTGTTGACGATAAAACGTTCACCATCATAAACACTTGGTGTCATTGACTCACCTTGGACTTCATAGCTTGTAAATAAAAACGTACGAATTAAGATTGCAAAAATAATAGCTATTATAAATGCCTTTCCCCATTCCACCCACTCATCGTTTTTTGTTTCCACATTTTTTCCTCCGGCTAACGTTTTCTTCAATTTACCAAAGATTTGTCATGACCACAAGTAAGAAAGGTTAGAAAGTTGTTACTATCCCCAAAAAAAGCAGCCTCGCTTTCTATGCGAGGCTGCAATGCATTTTATCTGTTTAAGAGACTTCCTACATAACGAAGAAGTTCATTCGCAGATACTGAATTATATCCATGTTCGTCTATTAACCTAGCAATAACGTCATTAACTTTCTTAAGTTGCGACTCATCAGGCGTTTTTGTGGAAGTAGTAATTTTTACAATATCCTTCAAATCAGCAAATAACTTTTTCTGAATTGCTTCGCGCAAGCGCTCATGAGAATTATAATCAAATTTCTTTCCTTTACGTGCATAAGCAGAAATTCGAATTAAAATCTCTTCACGGAACGCTTTTTTAGCGTTTTCTGAAATCCCTATTTGCTCTTCAATTGAACGCATTAACTTTTCATCTGGTGTCATCTCTTCACCAGTTAGAGGATCACGAAGCTTATTTTTGTTACAATATGCCTCGACATTATCAAGATAATTATCCATTAACGTCTTGGCAGATTCATCATAAGAATAGACAAACGCTTTCTGTACTTCTTTCTTTGCGATAGAATCATATTCTTTTCGGGCAACCGAAATAAAGTCCAAGTAACGTTCACGATCTTCTTTTGAAATTGAAGCATGTTCGCTTAACCCTTCTTTAATCGAACGCAGGACATCAAGTGCATTAATAGACGTTAATTGTTTACGAATAATAGCCGACGATATACGATTAATGACGTAACGCGGATCAATTCCGCTCATACCCTCATCTGGATCTTCGTTCTTTAATTCTTCTAGATCTTGAGTGTTGAATCCTTCTACACTTTCTCCATCATATAGACGCATTTTCTTTAAGAGGTCTACTCCCTGTTTTGCAGGCTCTTTCAAGCGAGTTAAAATGGTGAAGATCGCTGCCACTTTTAGGGCATGTGGTGCAATATGCACATGTGAAAGATCACTGTCTTGAATCATTTTCTTATAGATTCTCTCTTCTTCACTCACCTTTAAGTTGTATGGAACTTTCATCACAATAATACGAGAGTGCAAAGCTTCATTCTTTTTATTGGAGATAAATGACTTATACTCGGATTCATTTGTATGAGCTACTATGAGCTCATCCGCACTAATTAAAGCAAATCTACCAGCTTTAAAGTTCCCCTCTTGCGTAAGAGAAAGCAAATGCCATAGAAACTTCTCATCACATTTTAGCATTTCCTGGAACTCCATCATTCCTCGGTTGGCTTTGTTTAATTCTCCATCAAAACGATAGGCTCGTGGATCAGACTCAGAACCATATTCAGCAATCGTAGAGAAATCAATACTACCTGTTAAGTCAGCGATATCTTGAGACTTTGGATCAGATGGACTAAATGTTCCAATCCCAGTACGCTTATCTTCTGAGAAGAAAATCCTTTCAACTAAAACATCTTCAATCCGTCCACCATACTCTTCTTCGACACGCATCATGTTTAACGGCGATAAATTGCCTTCAATTTTGATACCATACTCGTCTTGGAAATCCTTACGTAAATGATTCGGAATTAAATGAAGTGGGTCCTCATGCATTGGACAACCTTTAATAGCAAAAACAGCCCCATTATCCGTTTTAGAGTATTGTTCTAATCCCCTCTTTAACATTGTAACAAGAGTTGATTTCCCCCCACTAACAGGACCCATTAAAAGCAAGATTCGTTTTCTAACATCAAGTCTTTTGGCAGCTGAGTGAAAATATTCCTCTACCAGTTTTTCAAGTGATTCTTCTACTCCATACAGTTGGTCCTTAAAAAAGGAGTATTCCTTTTTCCCATTCGCTTCCTCCACGCCAGCATCTTTAATCATATTATAAACACGGGAGTGAGCGGTTTGTGCAACCCAAGGTTTCTCTTTCAACAGTTCCAAATAGTCAGCAAAAGTTCCTTCCCACTTCAATCGTTCCTCTTCTTCTCTGAAATTTTCGATTTTTTTTAGTATCGTCATTTACTGTACCTCCATCCTCGTGTTCAAGAGCGAGATTAGTAAACCATATGCGAAAAATTAGGTGAACATGCATCCGATTTGAATTTCTTCTTTCAGAATTTGTTACGAAAAGTATTTTTTCCTTTTCTAACAGTCTATTAGCATCGAGCATAGCAAATATTAAAATTTTGATTCCTAATTACTAATAGTGCCCCTCTTTACTATTTTGATAATTTTAACCATTTTTCCCAACACTCTTTAGTCTCTATCCGATTTCACCTCCCTACTGTTTCCAACACCACAAAAACAAATTTGGTGGTACAATAAAAATGAATAAACTGAAATGAGTGTGTACCTATGTTAAGATTAAGTACTGGTTGGATTTTCATTCTTATTATCTTTATTGCATTTTCATTCTTATTATTTAATGTCACAGCTGAGGTGCAAGAAGTTAAGACGATCTCAGATGTTTTAAATGAACGTGCTAACTTAGAGGAAATTGTTATCTCAAAGAATAGTCTGATTTACGACCGAAACGGGGATGTAGTTAGCGAAGTTTTTAGAGACGCTAATCGTATTTATTTACCATATGAAGAAATTCCTTCTGTTATTATTGATGCTTTTATCGCCACAGAAGACCAACGTTTTTTTGAACATAAGGGCTATGATGCCATTGGTATTGGACGTGCGCTTTTACAAAATGCTCGTCAAGATGGCATTGAAGAAGGTGGAAGTACATTAACACAACAGCTAGCACGAAATCTTTTTTTAACTCATGATCAAACGTATAACCGAAAAGTAAGTGAACTATTATACGCTCATGAGCTTGAAAAAAACTATACAAAAGAAGAAATCATTGAACTCTATATAAATACCATTTACTTTAATAACGGATTGTATGGAATTGAGGCAGCGAGTCGGTACTATTTTAATAAACCAAGTGAAAGACTGACGATTGCTGAAGCAGCTTTTTTAAGTGCGGTTCCAAACAACCCATCTCACTACGATCCTATAAATAACAGTGAGCAAACAAAGCTAAGGCAAGAATGGATCTTAACAAAAATGTTCGAAGCATCCTACGTAACAGAAGAGCAATTTGAGGAAGCGCTTGAAGAACCGATTGTTTTGAACGTGAAACAGAAAACGGATTTATATCCTGATTATGTGACGTATATCCATCAAGAATTTAAAGAATTAGTAGCCGAAGCGGAAGGATATAAAGAAAAGATGCTTCAAGCTACATCAGATGCGGAAAGAACAAGCATTGAGCAAGCTTTACAGGAGAGAGTGCGCCAATTACTGGCTTCTGGAATCCATATTGAAACCTCTCTTGATCCTTTCTTGCAAAATTTGGCGGTTAAAGCGATTCACAGACAAGTGCCTGACTCTGATGTACAAGCATCAGCGGTCATGATCGATCATAACAACAATGAAATCGTAGCTATAACGGGTGGGAAGAATCATAAGAAGTTTGATTTTCATAGGGGCTTTCAAAACCCCAGACAACCCGGATCAGCAATTAAACCATTGCTCGTTTACGCCCCTTATCTTGACACATTTAATGTTTCGACCCAAAGTTCGATCAATGCTGACAATGTTTGTTTTGGTGAATATTGTCCTCGCAACTATGGTGGGAGTCAATATGGAATGGTTTCTTTAACAACAGCGTTGAAGCATTCATATAACACTCCTGCAGTCAGCATGTTGGATCAAGTGGGTGTGGATACAGCATTCCAATATGTAGAAAAATTCGGTTTTTCATCGTTGGATCAAAGAGATTATCGTTTGCCTTCAGCCCTTGGCGGATTAACCTATGGAGTGACTCCACTAGAACTAACAAGTGCTTATACAACTTTTGCGAATGATGGAACTTATCATCCCTCTTATGGGATTCGCAGCGTGACTGATCAAGATGGAACGATTCTCTATAGCTGGGAACTTAATTCTGTTGACGTATGGAGTAAAGAAACGAATGACAAAATGCGATCACTTTTATCTGAAGTGTTAAAAAGCGGTACAGCTAGAAGAGCTCAAGTACCAGCGTCCTATTCAGGTGGAAAAACAGGTACAACGAACAATTATTATGATTTGTGGTTTGTTGGACTGACAGATGAGTATACAACTGGTGTATGGGTAGGAAAAGATAAGCAAGCAAGTATTGAGCACCTCAATGACAAAGCACCGCATTTACTCATTTGGCAAGAATTGATGAGATAAAAGACGGCTGTGCCGCCTGTTCTACAACCTCAAAAAAGACCAGAACCCACCATCACTAAAGTGGGTCCTGGTCTTTAATTTCGGCTATTTTCGCAAGGATTGTTGTTATTGAATTTCCAGTACTATAGTGGAATGGAGCGGACACGTTAAGGAAAAGTAACTAAAAAACAACAAAGTATGAAAAGAGGCCACTGAAAAACCTCTTGATAGTTATTCAGGGAAGTAGCAATGGCTCCGCACGTTGCTTAGAGCGAACTGAAAACAGCCTTTATTTTATATCGGCAAGCTTGCCATAAAACTGTTGTAAAGTTTAACAAGGGCAAGGACAATTGCTAACAGAAATGCACTCCAAAAAACAACCTGAAAGACAATAAAGCCAACTAATCCAGCAAGGCTAAAGGTGGAACTTACTTTATAAACAAGAAATACGAAATAACTTAAACTCGCGATGACAAATAGAGCTATGATTACTAACAAATATTGAGCCAAAAGAATTGCTAGGACACTGGCGGCTAAATAAATCCAAGTTCCCATTCTAACTTTATTTAATTCATTTCCTTCTTCATCTTTTGAGAAAAAGAGCATAGACAATTCGATCGTAGTATCAGCTATTAACTTCAATGCTGAGAATACCATAAAGAAAAATAATAGCAATAAAAATAGCAATGTTAGCTTAATACCACTCTCGGAAATAAACTCTCTCATTCCACTGTAAATACCTAAGTCGACTAATTCCCCAAGAATAAAGCCTTGAACAAAAATAGCAAAAGCAAGACTGAACAATAATATTGATATAAGCGGAAAATGACTTGTAATATACCGATTTGACAACTTAAACGTCTCCTATCTTTTTATTGATAACGTTTTATTTCTTGCTACATTCACGTAACTTTCATTTCTTTCTTACTAAGTTTGTTTTATAATGAAGTTATTGCTTTTACAAGGAGGAATAAATATGGGTACTTTGCTCATCCTTGGTGTTAGTATTGTTTTCTTTGTTGCTATTTTCACGGCAGGTTACGAAGACAATCCACACAAGAACTAAGTAAGAACCTCTTTACTACTTAAAAATCGACCATTCTCTTTGGAGGTGGTCGATTTTTTTCTCCACTTTTTCAAGATTGCCCCAAAAGGTTTTCCTAGTGGACAACCTTTTAAGTTAAATTCGGAAACCCTTGTTGACGGATTGCTTCATAGATCACTATTGCAGCCGTATTTGATAAATTGAGTGAACGAATCTTATCCGTTTGTGGAATTCGGAAACATTTCTCTACATTTTTTTCAATAATTTCTTGTGGCAAGCCTGTTGTTTCCCTACCAAAAACAAAGAAATGATCGATTTCATTGTTAGAGTAATCAAAATCACTATAGTTTTTCGTCCCGACAGTTTCTATAAAGTAAAAAGCACCTTCGCTATACGTTTCAAATAACTCTTCGATTGAGTCATAATACCGAATAGCAACACTTGGCCAGTAATCGCAACCAGCTCGTTTTAGCATTTTATCATCTGTTGAAAAACCGAGCGGACGAATTAAATGTAGCGTTGTGTTGGTTCCAGCACATGTTCTAGCAATATTGCCTGTATTAGCTGGAATTTCTGGCTGATAAAGCACGATATGTAACCCCACGTGCATACACCTCTATTTCTAATTAATTCTACGACAAAAATCATTATACCACCTACTTTTAAAAGAAGAAACAACCCCTTTGCAAGGAGCGGAGTCGCTACATCTTTTAAAAGCCTTGAGAGACGTGGGGTTCTTCTCTCAAGGCGAGTAGCGAACGGAGTCATTGCCGACTTTTTTTGGCTATCATTACCATCCCCGACACAAAAATTTTATACAACAATGTGGAAAAATTTATATTTAATATTTGGAGTATATGCCGTTGAATCCTCGTACTTCCAATAACGCATTCGACTATTAGCTGTTTGGGCATTCACAAGTGGTTCATTGTTTGCATCTTTGGCCACGACAATCGTTGTATGTTGCCACGTACCATCACCATCAAAGTCATAGCAAATCACATCACCAGGCTCAAGGTCTGATGCATGTTCCTTTTCCTCCCCCCGTAAGCCACTTTGTGCACCACTCAAATACCAACGCATCGCGTTGGCAACTGACCAGCTAAAACTCCAATTATCAGAACGGAACCACCAACCTTTTGAACGGTTGGGATGCCCTGTCATAGATGCTCCACCAGCATGCAAACATTGCGAGATAAAATTTGTACAGTTATTTGTAAATTTTCGGTAAGCTGGATTATAATCATCCCACCACCTTTCTGCATAACGAACTGCTTCTCTCCTATTGTACGAACGTATTTCTCTGCTATTGTCTATCGTATTTATGTTTCCTTCCATTACAGCCTCACGTTCTACCTCTTTCGGCTCACATTTCATATCATTAACCAGCTCTTCATTGACAAAAACTGCTCTTCTGCTCTCTAGTTCCTCTTCAATATAAAATTGATCTTTTATGCGAATTAAAAATTCAGTTCGCTGCCTGTAATCAATATACTGCTGGTTCTCAAATGTGGAGGTACGAACAACATCTCCTTCTACAAATGAACGGACAATTTCAGCTCCTCTAGCTTTATGCATGTTTACTTTCTTTTCAACGATAGAATCGATAGGTTCCTCCCCTCTTACCTCCTGGATAAATTGCCTGTTTCTTCTTTCGATAAGTTGATGCAAGGATGTTATTACCTTTTCTCTCATTCCGCATTCTCCTTTCTCCTCTATCAACTTATGCTACATAGCTTGTTTCATGACAAGATGACAACAAGAAAAAGGGTGTGTCAAAAGCGGAAATCCCCCCCTTTTGACACACCCTTCTTTATTCCTACGATATTTTTTCAATTGCACCTTCTAAACTTAGCAAAATCTCTTTCTTATCTAATCCTCCACCATATCCTACCATACTGCCATTGCTTCCAATTACACGATGGCAAGGGATAATGATTGGAATTGGGTTTTGGTTATTGGCTCCACCAATTGCTCTAACTGCCTTTGGTGCTCCTATCTTTTGAGCTATTTCTTTATATGATTTTGTTTCTCCATATTCAATCTCTTTCAACGTATTCCACACTTTTTTCTGAAACTCAGTTCCACATAAATCAAGAGGAATATCAAACGTACTTCTTTCACCAGAAAAATAATCTTCTAACTGTTTACAAATAGGCTGCAACGTATCTTTACAGCGAATCACTTCACCTTTTCGTCCTTGTTTTTTTAACCAAGCTTTTAATGAAGCCATACACTTAGTTAATTCTCCAAAATGAATGTGACAAACGCCTTTTTCAGTTGCAACGACGGTAAGAGTGCCTAGGGGACTATTCATTTCATCGACATAATGAGTTAATTGCGTTGTCATATAATCCCTTCCTTCCGATTGTCCAATCTTTTCCTTATCTTACATGACAGAAACAAGATTCGCTCATTTCTTAGTCCTTGTTTTTTAGTAAATCCAGCCCTATTTCGATCTCTCGTAGAACTTTCGTGTCTGTTTCGGTATTTTTCATTTGAATCAACAGGTTTTTCTCTTCTTTACTCCCAATTACTCCAATCGCCCAAGCCGCAGTCCCTCTAATCACTGGTCGTGGATCTTTCTTTAGCAGGGTTATTAACTCTTGTAGTGCCTTTTGATCTTTAAAGTGTGCCAATGCAACAATCGCATTACGCTGAATCGGTTTTTTCCCTCGCCAAGAACCCGATACATGGCCAAACCGTTCTTTAAATTCACGATTGCTCATTGTTAAAAGTGGAATTAATTTAGGTTTTGCAATTTCGGGATCAGGCTCCATTTCTGGATGAAGATGATGATCTTTTCCTTTGTTTTCGGGGCAAACTTGTTGACACGTATCACAACCATATAATCGATTTCCTAGCTTTTTTCGATACTGTTCCGGTAGAAAATCCTTTGTCTGCGTTAAGAATGCGATACATTTTGATGAGTCTAATTGTCCTCCTTGAATTAAAGCTCCTGTCGGACAAGCGTCAACACATTTATTACACGTTCCACATTGTTCAGTTAATGGACTATCTGGTTCAAAAGAAATAGTTGTTACTAGTTCTCCTAAGTAAACATAACTTCCAAATTCGGGTGTAATAATCGCACAATTTTTCCCACTCCAACCTATCCCTGCCCGTTCAGCTACAGCCCGATCTGACAGTTCTCCAGTATCGACCATTGAAATCGTTCTAGCTTCTGGTACTCTCTCTTGTAAAAATTGCTCTAACTTCTTAAGGCGCTCTCGCAAAACATCATGATAATCCCTTCCCCATGATGCTCGGCAGAAAATCCCTCTCCGATCTTCGCGGGTGTTTTTTGGGGGACTTGCCATCTTGGATGGATATGCAAGAGCAATTGATATAATTGTCCTCGCTCCTTGTAACAACTTCTCTGGTTGTACTCGTTTCTCTATATCAGGCTCCTCGAATCCAGACTGAAACCCTAGTTCTTGTTGAGTAAGAAGACGATCTTTTAATTGTAAAAATGGGTCTGCTGATGCAAAACCAATTTTATCGACTCCTATTGTTTTACTGTATGCAATGAGCTCATCTTTTAATTGGGCAAGTGTCATGGTCGATCACCTTTCTTCTTCATTTTCCTACTTATGTGCTACAATAAAATGACAAAATATAGCAGGGAGGGAAAACTATGGTCAATGTATTAATAGATGAATCCATTTCATCTCGTGTACCTACATTTAAAATTGGTGTTATCCACTACCATAATATCGTGATCAGTGACTCACCTCAAATGTTAAAAGGCAGATTACAATTTTTTCAAGAAACATTAAAAGTTGAGTTAGAATCAAGAGAAGTGACTGATTATAAAGGGATTTTGGAATGGCGTCAAACATTTAAATTGTTGCAAATGAATCCTGGAAGATACCGTCCATCACATGAGGCTCTGTTTCGCCGCATAAAAAAAGGACAACCTCTGCCACTTGTCCATTCAGCGGTTGACTTAAACACGTTTTTTTCATTGGAGTATGTCATCCCTTTAGGCATTTATGATTTAGCTCCTATAACTGGAGATGTTACTTTCAGACTTGGTCAAGAAAATGAGTCCTATGAAGGGGTAAATGGACGAGAAAATGATATGTGCGGTAAATTAGTGAGTGCAGACGATCAAGGAGCCTTTGGCAGTCCAATTGTCGATTCCACCAGATCTAAAGTAACAACTGATACAACATCAGCTCTCCACTTTTTTTACCTTTGTCCCTCTATTAATAAAGATGAAGCAAATGAGCTAATCCATGCAGCTGGTACGATGTTTACACAAATTCACGGTGGGAATTTTATCCATAATGTTGTCACTTCTTAGATGAAAAATTTGGTTTATAATATTGGTGAAATGGGAAATAGTAAAGTGAAGATATTTGAAGGAGGTCATTATCAGATGAGTCAAGAAAAAGTATCCATAATACTAAATAAGCAAATTGCCAACTGGAGTGTATTGTTTACAAAGTTACACAACTATCATTGGTATGTCAAAGGGCCAGCATTTTTCACACTTCATGATAAGTTTGAAGAGTTGTATAATGAGGCTGCAATACATATTGACGAATTAGCAGAACGCCTTCTTGCATTAAAAGGTCACCCTGTTGCGACGATGAAAGAATTTCTTGAAACAGCTACTATACAAGAAGCAAGTGGCAATCAAGATGCAGAATCAATGGTAGGTGAACTTGTTGAAGATTTCACTATTCTAATTGATGAATTAAAAGAAGGAATGGAAGCTGCTGATGCACTAGGTGATGAAACAACGGCTGACATGTTACTTGCTATTCATCAATCTTTAGAGAAGCACAACTGGATGTTACGTTCATTTCTTAAATAAAAAAATCGGCTTGCGGTCCTATTCTTAGAAACAATGTGCAATCCGCCGCTTTGTTTTCAGCATCTTCTGAGTGGGTTCCTCAGAAGATGCGCGCGGCGTATCCCCTTTGAGAATGAAACTACCTCTCTGAAATTCCTTAAGCTCTCTTACTTGCCCTCAAATAAACCCTGCAGGCTTCCGTAAACGTCCGCAACTTCCTCATCAAAAAATACGAATCGTTGGTGATTTTCTTTTACGAGATCATTCTACCAAGTGGTCCATCCTCTAAAACGATATCTTGAACATCATATACAGATATCACAAAATAAGGAAATCCATAAACGTAAGGAAGTAATTCGTACAATTGAAAATAAATGATAAGGGCTTTATCTGCAATATAGTAATATTGATTTGGTGCTATCCCTGTAAAATCGGCTATTAAAGGCATATCCCTTGATTTAATTTGCACTCTTATTAGTTCATTAAGACGTTTTTGATAATCACTATTTGGTTTAAACAATTTCTTTAATGAATAAACTTGACCTGTGTTCACATCCATTGTTAAAGAACGTAAGATAGTCGTTCCATGAGCCCCGCCTGAGAAAGAATAATGGCTATTGGTTAAACTTACTATATCCCTCTGATTATTTTTTATTTCAAAGCCACCTGTTATCGTCGTCTGCGGATTTTCCTCATACCCTTGTTTTCGAATCATTGTGTTTACTTGCAACATAATCCGTGCATTTAAGTGCTGTTCAATATTACTATTTTCTAGCCTTGTCAATTCTGGATAATATACATCTAACCGAGGTTGAACAATATGACGTGGGATAATACCAACTGGCAATTGTATTGTATTCATCTTTAAACCTCCTCTCATCAAGATGTATATGCACAACACTCACTAATAAGTTTAAAGCATTAAAAAAAGCGGATGTAACGTATACACGTCCCATCCACTTCTTCTTATTCTCCTTCTGGAGTAAAGCTTCTTTTTGCAAATTCCTCATCTAACATAAAGAATGCATTGCTGTCATTTTCAATCCGTTTTAGCTTTTGAATGATGCTATCAAACAGGTCTTCTTCTTCAACTTGTTCTTCAATGAACCATTTTAAGAAAGACATCGTTGCATGTTCACGATCATCTAACGCTAAATCTGATAAATGATAGATCCTCTTCGTAACTTCTTTCTCTTGTTCCAACGCTTTTTCAAATGCATTTAGAACTGAAGTGAACGAGTTATTCGGCTCGCATAAAGACTTGATTGTTGCTCTTTCGCCAAGTGCATTAATAAAGTTATAGAACTTCATTGCATGAAATCGTTCTTCTTCTGCTTGAACGAGAAAAAAATTAGCAAATCCATCTAAACTTTCCGCAGAACAATAAGCAGCCATTGCCAAATAAGAATGAGCTGCATAAAATTCAAAATTCATTTGCTCATTTAACGCGCGTAACAATTTTTCTTTAACCATAGAAACCCCTCACTTTCTGTACATCCACATTATAGCATTCCCTTATTTACGATGTCTTGAAATAACAATTTCTATTCTTTGTACGATTTCTAGAGATTATTTCGTTTTCTCCGAATCCCTCTACAAAATTCGACATTTTTTTCACTCTGCTCGTGATAGGATTATGGAATATTTGGAGGGATTACGATGATAAGACGGCTAAATGCAGATGACTATATAAGTTGTATGAAATTAGTAAAAGAACGTCCAGCTGAAAATTTATTTATTATTAGTGATATTGAAACATTTGGCTTTGAAGAGGACTTTCAAGAGGTGTGGGGAGACTTTGATGATCAAAATAAACTCCGGGCTATTCTTCTTAATTATGAAGGTAATTTTATCGCTTATAGCTCTGGAGAATTTGATGCTGAAGGCTTTGCACTTACTTTTTCCAATAGTCGAAAAGCAATTATGCTCTCTGGTCTCGACCACATTACATCTGCCATCATTCCCTTTGTGCAAATTCCATTATACAGATCGAGAAAACTATACTATGCAAAGTGTGAATCAACGGCTAAATTGCAATCGGTTTCTACATCCTTAGTAAAACAAGCAAGCATAGAAGATTGCTATCGAATAACTGATTTATACAACCAAATTGATGAATTTGATCGGCCGTCCTCCGCTAATGAACGAATACGTAATATGGAAAAAGGTGTATCAAGAACGTATTTTATCGAAGACAACGAGAAAATTGTTTCAGCCGTTTCTACTACAGCTGAGAATCAATACTCCGCTATGGTCGTTGGCGTATGTACACTTGATACTTATAAAAATAGAGGGTTTGCAACTCAATGTTTACACAAACTTTCTCAAGACTTACTCGGCGAAGGGAAAAGCTTATGCCTTTTTTACGATAACCCAAAAGCAGGGAGAATTTATAAACGTTTGGGATTTGAAGATATGGCCATGTGGACAATGACAATGATCAAGTAATAGTGAATGTCTACTGTTGGCAATATACTTCTTGTAAGTCATCAGGTTTTCGTGATGAGGTCTTTATTCTTTCATTCATGGTTCTGAACTAATATTTTTTCAGTCTGCTAAAACAACAAATAACGAGACGGAAGCCAAGTGTTTGGGTTTCCGTCTCGTTGTAGTTAAATCGCTATCTATTTCAGCAAACTGTCTTCCCTTACTCTACTTACCCTTCAGCTGTCATTTCTAAATCATCAATTCGTTTTTCTAGATATTTCATGTCTTTTCGTGCATTAAAGCGTTCTGTTTTCTCTACCTTTACGGCAACGTTATAACTTGGTATTTTTGCTAATTTTTCATATACCCCTTTAGGTAGTAGGAAGTTTCCTTCTGGGAAGTGCAATTCTAAATTGCCACGTGCAATATCAACAAACCTAGCGTTTCCTGTGAAGACACCATGTTGGTTATATACAACAATCGATTCTCGTTCAGAAATACTTAGATCTTTCGCATCCTCGGCATTCATTAACACATCATACCGATCAGCCTCATTAAATGGATCATATTCACTATAGACCATGGAGTTAAATTGCTTGCCACGTCTTGTCGTCACATAGAAATCCCCAGCTACTTTATTTAAATCTGGAATATCAACAGGGATAAGATTCCCTTTGCCATCTGGAGTTGGACAAATTCCATCCTCGCACAACCATGCTCCACCCCACTGGAAGACATCGCCTTGTTCTTTCAAATGCTGGACACCATCATAATTTGGATTTGCTGCCGCAATTTCATTACGAATCGCTTGACCATCTTTAAAGTCGACTAAATGAGCAACTTCTGGCTTCACCCTTTTTGCCAGATCAATATAAACTTTCCATTCTGAACGAGCTTCTTCAACGATTTGCTTGTTTCCTTCAATTTGTGGAGAGAAATACACCATGCGCTCTGTCGAAGTTGAGGTTCCACCACCATCTTGTTCATAGCGTGTTTTGGCTGGAAGAACAATCACAGCTTCTTTCGCATCAACAAGTGTGGATGTATTAAAAATGATATCTTGGTGGACACGAATCTCGAGCTCTGATAACGCCTTTTCAACGAAAGTCGGATCTGGCATCGTCTCTAAAAAGTTTCCGCCGGATAAATAATACATTTTGATTTTGCGTTCATGGTCATCTGGCAATAAACAATTCTCAAGTGATACTCCAAGTACGTCCCCTTGCCATTTCGGTATGTCAAAATTCCACAGCTTCTCCATCCGCTCAATATTTTTCGGTTCAAAGTCTCCTCCTGGAAGGACAAATGGGTCTGCTCCCATTTCGCCACTTCCTTGAACACTTGAGTGACCACGAATTGGCATCACCCCACAATTTTCTCTTCCTAAAAAGCCACGTAGCAATGCTAGATTTGCAACTTGAGAGATATTATCGGAAGCAAAAGTATGCATCGTTAGTCCGAGTGACCAAACAAATACACCTGATTTGCTGTTAGCAAGTAATTCGGCTAACTCCTCAATTCTCCCTTTCGAAACTCCAGCTGACATCTCTATCTCTTCCCAAGATTGCTCCTGAACTTTTGCCTTTAGCTCTTTATAGCCATTTACATGTTCTTGTACAAACTTGTGATCCACTGCTGCTCCAGGCTTGATTTCCTCCATCTTAAACCAGTGCTTCATAATTCCATGCATAAAGGCAATGTCTCCACCAATGTTGACTTGATAGAAATCATCCGCAAGTTTTGTTCCAAATAAAGCTGATTCCCCAACAGACGGAATCCAGTATTTCTCCATTGATGGTTCACGATATGGATTAATGCAAATAATTTTCGTTCCTTTTCGTTTCGCTGCATACATATACTTTGTTGATACAGGTTGGTTATTTGCTGCTACTGATCCCCAAAAGACAATTACATCTGATCCGATCCAGTCTTTGTAGTTACAGCTTGATGCCCCAATTCCAACTGAGCGTTTCAACGCTGTTTTAGACGGCGAGTGACAAATACGAGATGCATTGTCGATATTATTTGTTCCTAAAAATCTAGCAACCTTTGCCGCTACATAATAAGACTCATTCGTAATTCCTCTTGAAGTTAAGAAAAAACCATAATTTTTCGGATCAAGCTTCTTCATTTTCTTTGCAATCAGATCCATTGCTTCGTCCCATTGGATCCGCGAAAACTTCCTTTCTCCAGGTCTACGGATTAATGGATAAGGAACACGCCCTAACTCCCGTAATTCTGCACTTGAATATTTGCGTAACTCATCAATATCAGCATGAACCATTTCTTCTTTCATTGCCGGCATCGTATTCAGTCGTAACACATTCAATCTGGTCGTACAGACATGAGGTCCGGCTAATGTTTGGTCATACAACCCAGCAACCCCTAATGCACAGCCATCGCACACCCCTTTTGTAATAATATTTTTTGCGTAATTCAAATTATCTTTATTATTCCAAACGACCTTCATCGTTTCACGAATATGTTTTGGTTTTATTTTTCCTAAACCAAATGGAACTTTACTTGCCCAAAGTTTAGGAGCTGGTGTATGAGGTAATTTAATTGGTCCTGTATGTTTTGTTTTACCCATCGTATTCACTCCCTTAGTCTTCTATATTAATAGTTATGATTTATCTTATAAAAAAACCACCGTACTTCCCCATTTTTCATGTGGTCATAACGGTGGTTAGTCTTGAGCAGGATCGCTGCTAAGTGCCAAACCAATATGCAGTTCTACTGTTAGTAAACGATCACTTGGCTGAAAATTTCTGTTCGATGTCTTCATCAAAGACAAAAATGGATATCCCAAAGTCCCGTTCAATATCAATATCAACAAACAAATCTAAAAATTTACATTGCAAAAATTCTTCCATTTCTGCTGGTGGATTTTTACGATACATATCTTTTACCATTTCTGTTCTTGCAGCTTTGAGCATTTGCTTGCCTTCCTCAGCCGTTGCAATGAACTTCTCAACTGGAGAAAGATTCCCTTCCATTTCACATATGGCCCATTTTTTACAAAAGGTTGTACTTATTTTACTTGGACCTTTTCCCATATGCTTCTTACGGAAAGAACGAACTAAATTACTAAATTCTGCTTCATATTTATTCATTTTCATGTACCCTCATTTACTTTAACTTACTAAAAGAGTAGTTTGAGCAACTATAAATGTCAACTTAACTAGCTAATTCTTTTACATCCTTAGCCTCTTTTAATTGCTTATTATCAATACGAATCACGAGTGACACAATCAATGCTGCGATAAACATAAACCCAAAGATATAAAGTGTGCCGGCATAACTGTCGGTCGTCTCACGAATCCAAGATGCTAAAATCGGACCGACTAATCCAGCTAGAGCCCAAGCAGTTAATATATATCCATGAATCGCTCCAAGCTGTTTCGTACCAAACAAGTCGCCAATGTAGGCTGGAATGGATGCAAAGCCACCACCATAACAAGTCAGAATTAAAAATAAGACTGCCTGAAATATAACGGCATGTGTAATACTCGGTAAGGCAAAAAACGAAACAATTTGAATGATAAAAAATGCCGTATACACGTTTGCGCGTCCTAAATAGTCAGAAATCGAAGCCCAGCCAATACGACCCAGCCCATTGAATACGCCCATGACTCCTACCATTGTTGCCGCAGCCGTTGCTGTTAGGCCTGCGATTTCTTGTGCCATTGGTGATGCGACTGATAATATGGCGATCCCGCACGTAATATTGATAAAAAGCATAATCCATAAATACCAGAACCTTCTCGTTTTCACTGCTTCATTCGCTGTTAATTGAGAAAGATCTGTTGCCACTTTCTTGCCAGCGTTTTGCACATTCTCCATATAACCTGCCGGTGGTCGTTCAATATACAAAGCTGAGGCAAGCATTATCACAAAATAAACAATACCTAATGTAAAAAACGTATTAGCAATGCCTACTGAACCAATTAAATTTGCCATAATTGGGCTAGCTATCATCGCTGAGAACCCAAAACCCATAATAGCCAAACCGGTCGCTAACCCACGACGATCCGGGAACCATTTCACTAATGTGGATACTGGCGTAATGTATCCGACACCTAGACCAATGCCGCCTAAAGCTCCATAAGTAAAATATAGTAACCCAATTGACTCCGCATTTATAGCAAAGCCAGATCCGACTAGTCCTATACCAAAAAAGATCGCTGCCACTAATCCTAACTTACGTGGTCCATACTTCTCTACGAAATGCCCCATAAATGCTGCCGATAGTCCTAAAAAGACAATCGCAATACTAAATGTCAGAGAAACTGCACTTAAATCCCAGCCAAGTTGTTCCCTAATCGGGTTTGTAAAAACGCTCCATGCATAAACAGACCCAATTGATATATGAATCCCAACAGCTGCTAATGCAATCAACCAACGATTCTTTGTCTTCCCCATTGCTTCCCTCACGCTCCTCACTTTTTTCTCTAAAAAACAAAAAAATCGACGCTATCTTTTATGGAGAGCCATTCCCCAAAAAAGCACGACGATTAGTCTCAAGCAGGTTTCGCTACTTTCGCACCAATAGTAATCGCTTACACTAAATCAACATTTAAAATCGACGACAGGTTCGCTATCTCAATTCTTAAATGTTACAAATTTATGAATACAGCTACATAATACCTTGTTTCCTCTCAATTTTCAATAAGTTTATACGAAAGTTTCTAGAGCCCACTGAAAAAGGTTGCTTTTTACCTTTTTCAGTGGCCTTGAAGCAATGAGCGTAGCCGTTGCCTTTTTTAAAGCCCGCTATGAGTGGTTTCTCATAGCGGGCGCGCAAAGTGCGGAGCCAGTGCCACTTCCTCGATGGACTTTTTCAGTGGCTCCATTTTCCTCTTTTTCCGTAGCCCTAGTTTCTATGACTCTCATACTTCCACACTTGTCACCCGTAATAGAATGTGTTTAGATGATAAGCATTAAAGACATTTTCTCTTTTATAGAAAGGAGATTCAATATGACTGAAGGGTTAAGCTCGAGTCGATCAATCATTAAGTACGAAAATGATAGCTTTATAGCCTTTGAAGATGAAATTGCCATCGAATTTCCTTTAACAATCTATATCAATCAAAAGGAATTCGCCACAATGGTCTGTAGCCCAAGCGAGCTAGAAGAGATGGTCATTGGCTTTTTAGCGTCGGAAGGGGTTATTCGCTTTAAAAAAGAAATTAAACAGTTAACTCTTGATGCTGACCGCGGATTTGCTTACGTAGAATTACATAAAAAAGAAATAAAAAACCAGCAATATTTTTCAAAGCGATTTATCGGCTCTTGTTGCGGAAAGAGCAGACAGTTCTACTTTCAAAATGATATTCAAACAGCGAAAACATCAATGATTTCATCTACAATAACAGCGAATCAATGCATTCACTTAATGAAAAAAATGCAAGAATCGAGCGTTGTGTTTAAAAATACGGGTGGTGTTCACAATGCAGCTCTTTGCACTTCTGAGGAGATAATTGTTAGTCGTTCCGATATTGGTAGACACAATGCCCTTGATAAGCTTTATGGGTACTCGTTATTAAATGGAATACCCGTTAAAGATAAAATTCTTGTATTTAGTGGGCGAATTTCATCTGAAATCCTAACCAAAGCCGCAAAGATTGGTGTAGGAATCGTTTTATCTAAATCAGCTCCTACTGATCTAGCCATACAACTTGCTGAAGATTTGAATATTACTGCGGTTGGCTTTATTCGAGGATCTACGTTTAATATTTACTCAAAACCTGAAAGAATCATCCTAAATTAGCCAAATGGCACCGATTATATACTATAATTAAAGTAGACATCCCAAGGAGGTAATTCTATGAGCTCATGTAAATTAGATCATCCAGTAACAGATGTAGTAAGCAAACTCGAATCTCAAAAATCATTCCTTCCAGCAGACATTTTTTCACATTGCCAACAATTTATTGAAAGCAGTCCTACTCAACTAGAACTAAATGAACTATTTCACCTGCTAAAAAAATATGATTTGGCTTCCGCAGGAGAACAAATCATCCGTAATAAAAAGTTAAATGAACTCGTAAGCGAATAAAACTATTTCGATCAAATCAATGGAAACACTGGGGCAACAACCTTCCCAGTGTTTTTTTCCTTACTTCAAGCGTAAAAACTTAACCCATTACAGTCATGGAACAATGAATAGCACACCATCATTTTGATTGGTGTGCTATTCATTTCTATATCATGCAATTAAACCTTCCTTATCCTCCACTAACAGGAGGAATAAAAGCAATTGTATCGCCGTCTTTGACTCTGTCTTCTTCTGTAGCATAGCTTTCATTTATCGCTATCATTGTATTGGAAAGCGATGTAAGATTGTATTGTTGGAGTAACCATTCTTTTAATTCGAACACGGTTACTCCTGCTTTATCAACCTTAATCTGATCAACACCGGCCTCTTCTTGGAGTTCAGCAAATAACAATATATTAATCATCTTTTCCCTCCTCGAATTCTGGCTTCCCTTTTGGATAAGGAGTTGTTTCAAGTTGATCACCAATCCACTTTGTTCCATCTTCCCAAAACTCTTTTTTCCAAATTGGAACAATTTGTTTGATTCGCTCCATCGCATATTCATTTGCTTCATACGCTGCTTTTCGATGAGGAGTTGAAACAGCTATGATAACAGCTATCTCTGATATATCTAATATCCCTACTCGATGAGTTATAGCAATCATAGCTCCTGGCCACTTTTCCTCAACTTCTTTTCCAATTTGTTCTAGCATTTTGATTGCCATCGGTTTATAAGCTTGATATTCCAACTTAAGTGTTCTCTTTCCATGCGTTAATTCTCTTACCGTACCAATGAAGGTTGAAATTGCACCACATTCAACTCTCGTAACTTTCGCAACCATTTCTTCGACTGATAAAGGTGTTTCTTGTATGTCAAATAGATGTTGATTCATTATCATCACTCAATTTCTGTAAAATAAATTCAACGTAACTAGCTTGATCCTCTAGAGAAAAGATAGGAAAACCGAATTTCATCACCGGCAAAGGCTTCCACGTAATGGCACATAGGATATTACTCACCTCATGTAAAAGAGCAATATCCTTCTCATCGCGTAACAACACAACCTTAGAATACCGTTCTTTTTTAAATCCTTCAACAAAGATTATATCCGGGGAAAAGTGTTCATATAGTTTTAGCAGTTTACCTAGCGACCAAGATTGGTTTTTACTATGTATTTGCAAAGAGCCGCCACCTTCAACAGCTGTAATCGTTGCTCCTGCCTTTTGGTGACGTTGACTATCTTTTATTTCAATTTCATTTTTTTGTGCAACTGAGTGACCGTGATGTTTAATTGATGCAACAAGCCATCCTTGATCAGCGCTTTTCTTAATCAAATTCTCCATCAACGTCGTCTTCCCGCTATTCTGATAGCCTACTACCTGTAAGATGGGACAATATTGTTCCAAGGCCATTCACTTCCTTGATGATCTTCTAACAACAACACATCAACTAACATTCCTTTTTCATATCCTCTTGTTCCTCCAGGTAATAAAAGCAAACAATCTGCCCCTCCTAACGAACTAACAATACCCGATTTATCAACACCTGAAGGAGAAGCAACTAATTGAGTTTCAACATAATCAAGTCTTGCTCGTACGAATCTCATAAATGGATTAGGCTTAGGGAAATCAACTCCTAGTGTTGCTTTTACTTTTTGAAGATGTGGAAACTGATTGTATAGAGTACGACGTAACATTGGACGCACAAACAGCTCAAATCCAACATAGCAAGCAGATGGATTGCCTGATAATCCATAGATCATTTTATTATCGTATTTTGCAACCGTCGTTACACTTCCTGGTCTCATTGCTACTTTGTTAAAGAAAACAGTGGCACCTAATTCATGTAAAATAGCTGGAACATAATCATAATCGCCTACGGATACTCCACCTGTTGTAATTAGCATATCTACTTGAGCCAACGCCTCTTTGGTTGCACTCAGACAAGTGTCAAAATCGTCATCTAATTTACCAAAATACTCAGCTTGCCCACCAGCTCTCTCTATTTGTGCCATAATCATATAAGCATTTGAATTACGTATTTTCCCTGGTGCAAGCGGCTCATCGATATTTAATAATTCACTCCCTGTTGCAATGACACCTATGATTGGCTTTTTCGTGACAGTGACTTCATGATAACCAAACGTTGCGAGTAGTGCTACAATGCCAGGGTTGATTTGAGTCCCTTTGTTCACTAAAATAGACCCTTTTTGCGTATCCTCGCCTTGATAAGATATATTATCGCCTTTTTTAAACATACGTTTGATTAAAATCTCTTTCTCGCTTATTTCCTTTGTTAATTCAAGCATGACAACCGCATCGCATCCAGCTGGAATCTGGGCACCTGTCATGATTCTTACGACTTGAAATGGTTCGACAACACCGGTAAAGACTGAGCCGGCCCCAATTTCCCCTACTACTTCAAATCGCACAGGTTGATCTGAATTTGCTTCTTTTGTATCTATCGAGCGAATGGCAAACCCATCGTACGGGGAACGATCAAATGAAGGAACATCATGAGACGCTACTAAGTCCTCCGCTAGAAATCTTCCATATGCCTCTTCAATAGAGACCTTCTCTGTCTTTGGATACACATCATTTTCAATTACTTTTCTGACAGCTTCTTCAACCGGGATCGGCTTACGCTTCTCTACCATAGCTCACACTCCATTTTGAAATATTTCGACAATACTTACCCTATGATTCCATATAATAGCGAAATAATGCAAGAGGGAACCCCTCTTGCACTATCCTACCCACCGATATATGACATTTCAATTTTTTTTCGATTCTTAACTGTTTCTTCCGTCCGTTCTTCTGAATACTTATCCGTACGGTTACTCCAAATTCCATTTACTTTCTTCTTGATATCGTTATCTGATACACCTGATCTGATAAAGTCACGTAAATCATATCCTTCTTCAGCAAATAAGCAAGTATAAAGCTTGCCGTCTGCTGAGATTCTTGCCCGTGTGCAATTTCCACAAAACGTATCAGATACAGATGAAATAATTCCAATTTCTGTATTTGTCCCTTTGTATCGATACCTTGATGCTACTTCTCCTAAATAGTCTCTCTCAACTGCTTCAATTGGTGCAATGGTTGATACTTTTTCAAGGAGTTCTTTTTTCGTCACAACTTGAGAGAAATCCCATCCATTTGTTTGTCCAACATCCATAAATTCAATAAACCGTAATGTGATGTTTTGTTCTTTGCAATACTTAGCTAATTTTACAACTTCGCCTTCATTTACACCTTTTCTCACAACCATGTTAATTTTCACTTCGAGACCTGCTGCTCTAGCAGCTTCTATTCCCTTTAATACAACAGACGATGATACTTTTCTTCCATTCATTTTTTGGAAAATTTCCGTATCTAATGCATCCAAACTAACATTTACACGCATAAGTCCCGCTTCTTTCAATGCAGTTGCCTGTTTTACTAAATGAACTCCATTTGTTGTTAAAGCAATATCTTCTATTCCATCAATTGATGATAACTGTTTTATTAAGTTTGGGACATTTTTCCTTAGCAATGGCTCTCCGCCTGTTAATCGGATTTTCTTCACACCTAATGTTGTAAACTGCCTCACTAACCTTTCGATTTCATCAAATGAAAGCAATTCTTCTTCTCTCATAAACACGTAATCTTCGCCAAAAACTTCTGCAGGCATGCAGTAGGAACAGCGGAAATTACACTTGTCCATTATTGATATACGCAGATCTTGCAATGGTCGCAAGTACTTATCGTTAACTGAATCGATTTCCATGCATATTCCTCCTTTTTTACTCGTCCTTCATCGTACATCGGCGATTATTGGCTCTTCTTTAAAAAGCTGTTACTATTAAGTAAGATATAATTAATCATTCTAACATAAAAAAAGAAGGTGAATGACTAGAATGCATAATATAAATACTACCAAAAGTGTAACTGTTGCTATCTTAACGATTTCTGACACGAGAAACAAAGAAGATGACCGCAGTGGGCAGACGATTGAAACCCTTTTACAATCAAAAAACCATGCGATTCTTGAATACGAAATCGTTATAGATGAGAAATCTATGATTCAGGATAAGATAAAGACATGGTCAGACCAGGTTGACATACAAGCAATTATTTTAAACGGTGGAACTGGTTTCTCTCCACGAGATGTGACATATGAAGCTGTATCTTCTCTATTGGATAAACAAATGGATGGCTTTGGCGAACTGTTTCGAATGCTAAGTTATGAAGAGATTGGTCCTAAAGCTTTATTTAGTAGGGCAGTCGCTGGAAGTATAGGAAATACTGCTATTTATGCATTGCCGGGCTCAACAAACGCTGTTCGACTAGCTATGGAAAAATTAATTTTACCTACTATGCCTCATTTTGCAGAAGAATTAGTAAAGAAATGACGGTAGCAGGAGTTGTATTAGCAGGAGGAAAATCGTCACGTTATGGGAAACCAAAAATGTTTGAGAAATATAATAACATCCCTTTCTATCAACATAGTCTTAATGCCTTACTAAATGCCGGGGTAACATCAACATACATAGTCACCAACGATCTTTTGGCATCACAATTTCTTCAAACAAACACAAAGGTCTTAATCGAGACACTTCCTCATAATGGTCCATTGTATGCAATAACCTTTGCAATGGAATCTATTGGTGATTGTGAGTGGTTTTTCATTCTAGCGGCTGACATACCATTTGTCACCCCATCATTTATCAAATCATTATTGGAACATACTAATAATGAGTCCATTGATGCAGTTATTCCGATCACAGAAAAAAACGAACAACCATTGCTAGCGATTTATCACCGTCGATGCTTACCGTATGCCAACGAACTCCTAGCAAACAACAAAAAAAGTATGCGACCATTATTAAAAGTTGTAAACACAAAATATGTTCACTATTCACGTGACTGTAAAGACTTTACAAATATAAATTATCAAACAGACTGGAAACTTGATAATGGAAATGGAGAAACAGAACTATGAGTGAATTTTCCCACTGGAATGAAAAAGGACGACCCAAAATGGTTGACATTTCACAAAAGGATAGCACAAAACGAACAGCCATTGCGCAAAGTTCGATTCTTTTAAAACAGGAATTATATGATGCGATTCAAAATGCCCAAATTAAAAAAGGAGACCCCCTCCAAGTGGCGCAAATAGCTGGAATCATGGCTGCGAAAAAGACATCTGACATTATTCCTATGTGCCATCCTATTCAAATTACAGGTGTTGATTTCCATTTTGAATACCAAGAAAGAAACAACGGATTTGAGCTCATTATTCAAGCTGAAGTCTCTTGTAAAGGGAATACTGGAGTTGAAATGGAAGCATTAACCGCCGTAACAGCCGCCGCCTTAACATTTTACGATATGTGCAAAGCAGTCGATAAAAGCATGGTCATTAAAGAGACCTTTTTATTAAGAAAAACAGGTGGCAAAAACGGAGATTATGTTGCGCAGAAATAAATGAGGATCTGATGGGTGACTCTTATCTTGTGCATCTCAAACAGCTTCTTCTGTTTGAGTCGTTCCAATTGGACCAGAATCCATTAGTATAACTAACTTACAATATACTTCAAAAAAAATCCCTCTGCCTAAACAGAGGGATTCACCATACACCTTAATATAGGTAGCATCTCAACAAAAGGGACATCTAGTTCGAATAACATAATCACTTCGAAATTAATCTGATAATAAACCTGCTTTCTTTTCTTTTATTTACTCAGCTCTTCTAATCAAGATACGCCCTTCATCTTCATAATCAATTGAACCTTTTTCTTTCATGATTTGTTCAGCATAAATGATTAATGCATTCGCAAGATTTCCAGCTGCAGGTAAAATAACTTCCCCTTCAAAATGATACCCGTCCCCTCCACTCGCAAGATAACTATTCGTAATAACATGATACGTCTCATCTAAATCAATTGCCTTACCATCAACCTCTAACAAACTATCGACATACTGGCCCTTATCATTTGTGAAAATTGTGTAATGCAAGCCTGATGTTTGCAAGTCAATTTGGTTGCCTCGTTTAAATGAAAATTCAATTACATTTTTAATTGCTTGGCCTGTCATTTTAAATTCAACTGAATCATTTTGAAAAGGCTCAACCGTATAAATGTCACCACTCGTTATCTCTCCAGGTTCAATGCTATTACGGATTCCCCCATTATTCGTTAAGGCAATATCAGAGCCTGTCATATGACGCATCGCATCTGTCCAAAAGTTGCCTAGCGGTACATCTCGTTCATTTCGTCCTACACGTGTCAGCCCAGTTTTTGTATTTCCAATCACTTTCTGTAATGTAGTAGCCATCTCGTCAATGTATTGCTCTACCATGGCTTGAATCTCTTCATCTCTTTCTTGCAGTTCCTCCACCGATTGCAATCGTCCATCAATATTCACAATTTTTCGAGATTTACGATCTATATCAATTGTAATGTCACCAATATATAACCCATTTGCTCCTGCTTGGGCAATTGCTGTATGATTGATCGTTTCTGGATTCTCTATTACCGTATGTGAATGCCCCCCGATAATGACGTCAAACAAATTATATTGCTTGGCAATCATACGGTCAGCTTGAATTCCCACATGTGTTAAGCCAATGAACACATCAACCTCGTCTCGTAAAAATGAATATTTCTCAATTGTTTCCTTAAGATCTAGAAATTCTAATCCTTCTATACTTGCCGGTGCCGTTGATGGAGGGGATTGTGTCAAGCCAAGAACACCGACAGTCAGTTCTTCCAATTCGAAAATGACATATGGCTTAGGCTGTTGAATCGGAGTTGTCTTGTCCACTACAATCGTATTTGCACTTAACCAAGGAAAATTTGATAAATCTTTTGCAGCAGCTGTATGCTCCTGCCCATAATCAAAATCGTGATTTCCCATCGTAACTGCATTTAATTCAAGCTTATTTAATAGCTCAATGATAGGAGTCCCCTGCTGAAGATCAACTACAGGGTCACCACTAAACAAGTCTCCAGCATTTAAATGAAGAAAATAATCATTTTTCTTTCTTTCTGTTTCAATATAGGTGGCAATATAGGCAAAGTCACCAATTGATGCATGAATATCATTTAAATGTAGAATTTTTAATGATATCGTCTCATCACGCTGCTCGTTTTTACTCACTTGCTCACTCTCTGATAAAGCTGCGCAACCGAAAAGACCTAATACAAACAAAAGTAAAATTCCGAGTCTCAAACACCTGATACTTGTCCATGTACATTGTATATTCACCGTTAACTTCTCCCTTGGAAACGTTAGATTCTTTGTTTATTTTCACCATTGTTTGTATACATAAAACAAAATAAAATAAATTCGTTGCTTTACTACTATATACTTGAATGAATTTTTAAGGATGTGACTTAAGATATAACAAAGCTGTAAGTCCTTTTTTCGAACATATATATAAAGCCACAAAAACAAAAGAAGCCACCTAAGCTTAAACCCAGGTGCCTTCTCTATTAAGAACTATTGTGTTACATAGTTACGCTTCGTTGCCAAGTACAGGTTACGTCCTAACCTTTCTGAGACTAAGCTTTTTCTTCAAAATTACTTTTGTTCTAAATAACCTTCTAATCTTTCAAGTAGTTTATAAGGACGTACTTTGAATGCTTCATACGGGATGCAATGCCCTTTCATTGCATCCACTCACTGTGACATTCTGTTTTTTTGGGATGGTATTCTCCTGTAGAAGTCAAGAAGTCTTGTCGATTGTCTAAGTAGATTTTGCCTACCTTTAACAACTTCTTTTCTGTTCGCTTGTGCATTTCATCATTTCTAACCCGTTCTTCTATTTAAAAACTCTTCATAGCTAGGGTACTCCCACAAAACTATGATTTCATCTTGAGCTCTGTTACCCAGCGCCCTATTAATTTTGCTCCGTTTTTTAGTTGAACAGGCAACAAATATTCATGAAAAAAAATTATCAAAGGTACTTGCTTTATCTACTAGAACTTTATAAGTTTCTCTTCTATATAACATTTACGCCCTCTCTTCATCAAGAGTACACTGTATTTCTCCTTCATAAACACAAAAAATGCCTAACTGGCGCCATGAACTAACTTTCGATAATCAATACAGCATTTTGTGCATCCATTCCACGAAAATAACATCAACTGCTTATCCGAACAACTAGGACATAGTAGTTGCTCACAATAGGGACATTCCTTCCCGTTACTATATCCTCTTTGTAAATTTCCACAATCAACACAACGTTTTACCGCCATATCTAAATCCTCCTTTAGTCGGGAATCCTCCACTTTAACCGTTCTAAATGATGAGTATTTCTAGATAAATTATATGGACATGAATAATTGATTAGACCGTCTTTAAAAAATATTATAATCCTTATTTTTACAGATGCTTATTTTCATAAAAATTAACCACCCTCCACAACGGACGGTGGTTAAACTACTTTAACGTTTTCTACTTTTCAATAACCACAAAGTACAAATCAACAAATTACATTTTGTAAGCCAAGCTTCTATATTGGCTTAAGGGAATTCGCAAATCAAAAAACGCCCCTCCGAAAAAGGACGTTGTTTATCTGAGGATGTTGCGAAAAATGTTTAGTAAATAAGAAAAATCTACTAATTGAAATATGCGCAATTACCCACTTATCATAAGTCCAATAAACCCAATAAGAACTCCAGCAATTCCACCGATTACTAACGATCTTAGTCGAATAAAGTCAAGCATCATCTGCCTTTCCCCCTCCGCATAAGTGTTAACACTACTATTGCTATATTCCGACTATAGCCTTTATTCAGGTAATTGCAAATGCAAAAACTAGCATTGGATACTCTTACCTGAAAGTTGATATTCCATAAACTTTTATATAATTTCCTTCTGCATTATATCGAAATTCATTTCTCTATCATTACAATCGCAACTTCTCCGCCTCAATCTGACAATACCAACATTCACAATGCAGACACTCTAGTTGTTATCGTGATCATGAGTTCCCTCTTCGGCGTAATCTTGGCAATTATTACAGTTAGCCATCGAATCCCTCCTTATTGCGAATATATGGACAAAGGGTAACGATTAGACCAAATCTACGGAACTTTCATCCGACATAAATGTAATCACCGTGGAAATCACCTCGTACAAATAAATTAAAAGTAAGGCAATATTCGAGATTCGTTATCAATTGAAGCACGAAAGAAGAGATATTTCTAGGAAGACGACTGCAAAGGTCGCTGGAATGAATCTACTAGGAACGTCAGGAGGTGTATATGCCATGACAAATCTATTCGCCTATTACGTAGTTATTAAGTTTAGTCGATGTCCATGCTGCGGAACGACTGATATTGTTCGTAATCGCCGTAATACCTTGTTGCACTGCTCCTCTCATCTGTAGAGCATCTACAACCGTTCCAAAATTTCATACAAATGACTTTTTTTACTTCTTTAATTGCAGGAACAAACCGAACCGAGTATGTTATTTGCAAGATGCCTCTTATAATAAATTATTGTTCCTACATTCGTTAGGCTTGTGCTTCCTGCCAAAAACGTCTAAGATTATCCATTCCAACCTTACAAGCTTCACGGCATTCTTCCATACCTTCAAATTCCAATGTAATAAACCCATCATATCCTGAGTCTTTAATGAGCTTTATAATTTTTCGAATTTCTATATCACCGTGTCCCACAATTGCTCCCCTTAGAAAGTTTCCATTTGATGTTTCAAACCATTTTCCAGCACCTGGATGGGCATCATATGGCCGGAAGTAGAAATCTTTGAAGTGGACTAGTGATGCATATGGAAGATTTTTCTTAACCCCAATGATAGGATCCTCATCTACACACATAAAGTTTCCAATATCTAGTGTAGTTTTAAAGTTAGGTCTATCAACAGCATTTAGGACCCGTTGAACTCGGTCGCTATGCTGGACTGCCATACCGTGATTCTCAATCGTTGTAGTAATCCCAAATTGCGCCGCATAATCAGCGATCCGACGGCTTCCTTCAATAATCTGCGGTAAACTATTTTCAAAGTAATCGATTGTTCTTTTTTCTGGAGGTAGTGTAAAAGCTGTTACATCATGTCTCATGTGTTTTATATCCATTCTGGCTAATAAATCAACATGTTGTTTTACCCGTTCTACTTCTTCCTCGAATTTTTCCTCAGAGTACTGAACAAAGTTAGCAGGCATAGAGTAGTTGGATAATTCTATTCCTACTTCCTTTGCTTTATCACAAACAGCGTCTGCTAATCTCAAATTGTCAACTAGACTAAATCCATATGGAACAATCTCCATATGTTCTCCTCCATTGTCCCCAATCCACTGTACAACGTCTAACACATCCATTTCACCTGCTTTGATTGCATCCAATAAACTATACGTACTTATTCCTAGTTTCATTTTTTCCCCCTATTAAATAATAGTTTTTTACCTTAGATGTGCAGTAACACATCGAATACCCAACGAATCAATTGAAATCGTCGCCTTTTAGTCAATAAAAAGAATATCTAAAATCCTTGAGGCAGCTATTTTCCATTCTCCATCCTCTTTTTTGAATGTGTGAGAGTTCCATGTTATATGATTTCTAAATGCTTCATCTCCATCTGTGAAAATCACTCTTGCCATTTGTTCAGCTTCAAGGACAATCGTATCTTCCTTTTCTTTTACTAACTCTGTATTTACCAATTCATAACTAATATCAAAGTCTTGAAAAAAATGTTCTGCTTCTTGACTTGTATCATCTCTAGAACTCTCCACTAAAGTATTGAGATAGCCTTCTAAATCTTTTGCTTCAAGGTATTTTAAGTTATCCTCTAATACTTGCTTTACTTCTTGAAAGGCCTGTTCATTATTTATTTCTATTTCGCCTGAACATCCCGCTAAAATGCTAAAGATTAAACCTATTAATACTATTTTCAATTGGAATATCATTGGTCTTCCCTACCTTCGAAATTGGACTTTCCTTAACGAACGTATTTGTCAAGCTTAGTACAAATTCACTAAACATAGAATTTGCCCATGAAAACCAAGGCCTTGTAAATTGCATAGGATCATCAACATTAAATCCTTCATGCATCAAATTAGTCTTGGCATCAGTATTTTTAAATAGACGAAGAATCTCTTGTTTCTCTTCTAGCGTAACCGCAGTCAACCCTTGGACAGCTAGTGAAATGTGCCAAATAAACCGTTCAGGTGTATGAGGGCTGCCAATCCCTTTTGCTATTTTTCCTTCATAATAAAATGGATTTTCATTACTCAAAATAAACTTTCTCGTATTCTGGTAAATAGAATCATCGACAGCACAGTAGCCGAGATAAGGTATTGATAACAAACTAGGTACATTAGCATCATCCATTAAATTGTGATTACCCAAACCATCAGTTTCATAGGCATAAACCGTCCCATATTCCGGATGTTCTACCGTTCCATATTTTTGAATCCCTTGATCTATTTCCTTCGCTAAAACCAATGCTTCCTTAGCAAGCTTAGAATCCTGAATTACTTGTTCAAAAACTTCCACCACATACTCTAGAACTACAACTGCAAACATATTTGACGGAATTAAATAACCATACTGGCAAGCATCATCACTCGGTCTGAAGCCGCTCCAAGTCATTCCTGTGTATCTAACAGGCGCACCTTTGCCACCATGGGATAACGTATCTTGAGCTGGACAATTCTCTCTCTCAAAATGATAATTTGACCGCTCAGCATGATATTGTTCCCTTTTCCATGTACGGATGATCTTATTTACTGCTTCAATAAAAGTGTTATTAAACTGGGAAGTCCTCCCCGTCGCTTTCCAAAATAAATAAGCCAACTGGATGGGATAGCACAGAGAGTCAATTTCATATTTGCGTTCCCATATCAGATCAGTCATTTCAGTCTTATCTTCGTGGTATCGATTTCCATTTGCTTCTTCATTAAAGGCGTTAGCGTATGGGTCATGATTTAAAAAAAGGAATTGTTTTTGAATAACCCCTTGAATCAGATCAGCTATAGCTTCATCTTGTTCAGCCAGTAGCAAATAAGGTCTAACCTGTGCAGCAGAATCTCTTAACCACATTGCTGGTATATCACCGGTAATTACAAATGTTGTACCATCCTCTTTGTGCCGGATAGTTGTTTCATAAGTATTTGAAAAGCAATTCTCAAACATCGTTTGAACTTTTTCATCATTCGCAAAAGAGGTTTTCACTTCATCAATTAAGGATTTCATTGATACAGGTATTTTATTTTGCATATTTCCAACGTCCTTTTCTATTAATCTCATAATTTTACAGTCTTTAATGTGACATACAAGTTAGATTACTAGTGGATTCATAAGTTAAAAACGAGTAATTAGGCGAACGATCCTCAGCATGTAAACTAGTTTGTTTCGTTGACCATGGTATTTGTTATTGATAGGCATCTTTGTATGCATCAAGCTCATGTTTTCCACCTTGATGCGGAACTATTCGATAGGAAACCGTATGTTCCCCAAGACATTGTGCTTCCGGAGTTGGAAAGTACCCCCAATCACCTAGCTCACCAAAACCTTTTCAGTTTTTCTTTCTGCTCTGGACAAACTTGTAAATAACCATCTAAAATGATCGTTTGCCCATCAAGGTGAAAACTTTTGAAATTTGTGTTTGTTTCTAAGGTTTCTAAAAAGGTATGTTAGTTGGGACCAAATTTATTCGCGATGAGTTTGGGAAAGAGAGTGAGTATTTATGGCTTCCTGATGTATTTGGATAAAGTTGCGCATTACCGCAAATCTTGAAGAAGTCTGGCTTTAAAACTTTCATGATAAAAAAATTAGCTGGAGTCAAGTAGTTGTAATAGTGGTTTGTATTTCACTGCCATCAATGCCTCTTCACATAAATGTATCATGCGGCATGCGGTTGAAATTGACGTACAAGTGACTCACTGAAGGGATATTACAATCTGCCTCTAACCACATTCCACCTCACTTCCCAGACCATTCATCTGGTACCGTCACTTTGATGACAGCCAGGCATATAAATCTCGTCCTTGCCATCGATCTCAGATGCTTACAGTTCTGCTATCATCGTTATGTTTAGGTGGATGAGTACCAATGTCGGCACCTTTATCTATAATAAAGCTCCAACCGGATAATTGAATTCTGTCACGGTATCGGAAGTTTGATAGTTCCCGAATTCTGCTTTGATTTTTTCCTCTACTAGGAACAAAATACTTCACCTCAAATTTTTACTTTGTATTATGAAACGATGGCTCGCAATAGACCTTTTCAGGTTAATACGAGCCATCTATTTTTCTATATTTTAAGAATGTATTTACTAAGCCTTATTAATTCGACGCCCAACGATCATATGCGTCTTGATGAATTTGAACGTATTCTTCCACATTCATCCGTTCAATTGTGCTCACATAATCATCCCATTTAGATAGCGGTTCTACACCAGTAATAAATCTTGCTTCCATTTGCTCCACATATGAACGTAAATCAACCTCGATAGTGTTTACACTATCTTGCTCCTCATCAGTAAGATATACAAGTGGAAATGGTGTTTCTGCATAAGGGTCAACTTTAGCTTGAGTTTCTGCTTCGATGAATAAATCAAATTCAGATCTTGGAGCTCCATCAACTAAATCTACTAACATTGGTACTGGAATACCGTAAGCAGGAGTTAATGTACCACGGTAATCTTCACTACTAGGATACTCGGAAGGAACTTCTAAGAATATACGCTCTCCGCCTTCCCCTTCTTCCCAAAGATATCCTTCAGGTCCTTGGTCAAAGAAGTCTCTACCTTCTTTAGAATAGAGATAATCAACCCATCTCATTGACGCATCCGGATGTTCATTGTTGCTTGTTATAGAGAAAGAACCTCTACTAATTCCAGGGTTACCTGGTAGTACTATTTCTGGTGAAATAGGACTAGTTAATGGATGGAACATTGGATTGTTAAGGGCTTCCTCTTCCGTCTGACCAGTAGTAAAGAAAGAGAACCAATCTGGGAATAACCCTAGTCTGTTTTCCTGACCTTTAGCCTTCTTCTGTTCATCTGATTGTGAGAATGTTTCTGGATCCAACAATCCTTCTGCATAGAGTTTATTCATATACGTTAAATATTCTTTATAGTTTTCCGACATTGGAGCATACCTTACTGTTCCATCAACATCTTCAATTCCCCATGCTTTCATACCGAATGCAGCTAAGAACCAAGTACGGCTACTATTCATTTGAACATCAATTAAAGGAATTGTGTCATCTTCACCAGTACCATTCGGATCTTCCGTCTTAAAACGCACTAATAGATCATATAATTCATCAGTCGTCTTAGGAACTTCCTCCACACCTAAAGCATCAAGCCATGCACCATTGTACCAAAGCGGTCCTGCAGGCCAAGCAGATGTTGGGTGCTGGTTAATTACTGGTAAGGAATATATATGGCCGTCAATTGTTGTAATAGACCTTTGAATTTCTGGGTTTTCATCCATTAGTGCTTGAAAATTAGGTGCATATTCAGCAATTAGATCTTCAAGTGGGATTAATACACCTTGCTGACCATAGTCTACTTCCATACCTGGTGTTAAGTTACCAGTACCTGCTGCAAAAATAATGTCAGCTACATCTCCACTTGCAAACACTAAGTTTAATCTCGTTTGGAAATCACTTATTGGAGGGGTAATATAATCAAACTGAATATTTGTCATTTCAGAATACTGCTGCAAGGTAGGCATATCTTTCCATTCTGCCATCCCAGTACCTGGTGCCATCAGTGACAATGTTATTTCTTCATCTACAATTGGATATCCTTCTTTGTTTACTACTCCGGCCTCTTCAGATGATGGTTCATTAGATTGTTCACTATCCCCTTCGTTTACTTCACTGCCTGTATCATTTGAATTACAAGCAACTAGAATAGAAAATAACAAAATAGCAGATAACATTAACATGAGCCTCTTTTTCATTTTCAAACTCCTCTCACTTTTAATAGAATATAGATTAATTAACTACAACTTTATTGCACCACCTCCCTTACAGAGATTTGATCTTACCCTTTCAATGATCCAATCATAACCCCTTTTACAAAGTAGCGCTGTAAGAATGGGTAAGCGATTATAATTGGCAATGAAGAAACGATCATCACACCATACTTAATAATTGCTGACAGTTGCTGTTGACTATGAAGAAATTGTGCCATTTCTCCTGTCATATTCATATTGTTTGAAGACATTTCCTGTAATACAAGAATCTCTCTTAAAACTAACTGCAGTGGATATAAGCTACGGTCTGATAAATAAATCATCGCATTGAAGTAGCCATTCCAGTGTCCCACTCCATAGAATAGAGCCATAACAGCAATAATTGGCGCAGACAAAGGTAATATAATTTTCACAAACAGTTTAAAGTTAGAAGCTCCATCAATGATCGCAGCTTCCTCTAGTCCTCTTGGTATGGTGGACTGGAAGAATACACGTGCAATAATGATATTCCATAATGCAGCAGCGTTTGGCAATACCATTGCCCAAATTGTATCAATCATTCCTAAGTTTCTTACAACTAAGTATGTGGGAATCAATCCACCGTCAATGAACATTGTAATGACAAACATAATCATAAAAAAGGAACGTCCATAGAAATCTCTACGTGCTAACGCATATGCAGCTGGAATTGTAACGGCCAAGTTTATTAATGTACCAAATGCGGTGTAAAAAATGGTCATCATATACCCACGCCATATGGAATCATTATTGAAAATAACTCGGTACCCTTCAAATGTAATATCTTTTGGAAATAACCACATTTGTCCTGAATTTACAGCCGTTGGATTGCTAATAGAAGCACTCATTATATAAATTAGCGGGTAAAGTACAATAAGCAACGCACAAGTAAGACACATGTACACAAAAACTTTAAAAACCTTATCTATTCTACTTTCATTAATATGATTTAAATCCATATCTGCACCTCCCTTACCATAAGCTTGTTTCACTTGTCTTTCTAGCTAAATAGTTTACAGTGATCAGTAATATAGCATTGATTACAGCATTGAATAATCCTACGGCTGCAGCAAAACTATATTGAGCCTCTAATAAACCAGCTTGATAAACAAATGTTGCAATAACATTAGATGATTCGAGGTTTAATGGGTTTTGTAACAATAGTATTTTCTCAAAACCCATTGCCATTATTGTGCCTAGGTTTAAGATTAGTAAAATAATCATTGTAGGGACAATTGCCGGTATATTAATATGCCGTATCCGTTGAAAGCGAGTAGCTCCATCTACAACTGCTGCTTCATGTTGTTGTGGATCAACAGATGATAGTGCAGCTAGATAAATAATCGTCCCCCACCCAGTACTTTGCCATACTCCAGATAATACATAGACTGTTTTAAACCACTTCGGATCACTCATAAATGCAATCGGTTCAAACCCTAAAAATTGAATTAAATGGTTAATGATACCAGTTGTTGGTGATAAAAAGGCAATAATCATCCCCGATATAACAACTACTGAAATGAAATGAGGTGCATAAGTAACTGTTTGAACAGTTCTTTTATATATTCCATCTTTTGCTTCATTTAATAATAATGCTAATATGATAGGTAATGGAAAACCTACTATTAATTCATAGATACTAATTCCTAATGTATTTTGTATTAAGTCCCAAAAATAATAAGAATTAAAAAACCTTTCAAAGTGCTTAAAACCAACCCATTCGCTCCCTAGAAAACCTAATGTAGGAACGTAATCTTTAAATGCAATCTGGATCCCGTACATTGGAACATATTTAAAAATAAAGAAATATAGAAATGCTGGTAAGATTAATACATACAGTTGCCAATTTTGAAGAATTTTTCTGTTTTTCCTTTTTTTCAGTTCCGGTTTTACTGAGCTATTTATTTTCCCTTTTTGTAAAGATGTTCCCGAACTCATTCATTCCCCTCCCTTTAAAAAAATTCAATATCATGTAACTGCTTACATGATAGACTTTTCAGAAAATAACGACAATATGTTGTTTTTATTCATTATTGTCCTACTCAATAATAGTTCATTAATCTTCTTATAGGTTAAAGGTTTCTGCATTACCAACTATGTAAAACTTTTTTTATATGTAATACTTTACATTGCAATAAACTCTTGTTTTAAATGGCTTTTTACTGTAATTCACTTGTAAAATTCAACCTAAAAAGGAGTGAATTGTAGTTGACAATTCACTCCTTTCTTAACTATTTAAGTCTCGATACCGCCCTGGTGTAACCCCAACTTCATTCTTGAACTTTCTAGTAAAGTTAGCTACATCCTTATATCCTACATCAACAACAATTTCTTTTATAGGTTTATCTGTTGTTTTAAGTTGTCTTTTCACTTCCTCCATACGGAGCTGTTGTACATATTGTTTAAAATTAACACCTGACTGGTCTTTAATGAAACGGCTAATATATGAAACAGAGAGCTGGAACTCTATAGCAATTTTTTCTAACGATAATTCAAACAAATGGTAATTCGCTTTAATATACTTCATAATATCGTTCCTAAGTTTTATGTTATGACTTTCCTTATTGTTGTCTACTTTTTTACAAGTTTCTACGACTAATAAGTTGAGGTGTTTATGCAACTGCTCAATTCTGTCAAAGTCAACCATTTTTCTAAAAGTATCTCCCGGTGTAGTTAAACCCAATTCTGAAATTGTCTTTACAACTGTATTTATTATATCGAAACATACTGCTTTCAAAACATGAATCGAGAGATCACTAGAAGCTAGATTTTCAAATAATTGCAACAAAGTCTCTTCTGCAACATCTTTATCCCCTTGTTTAATACTTTGTACAAGTTTCATTTGCTCTTCTTTTGGATACCCTAAAGAATGTTCTACCTCTGTACTTATCTCTTTAAAATGAATAATACTTCCTTTTGGATAATAATATTTATATTCTAACGTAGCTAATGCTTCTATATATGATCTATTAATTCTACTCTTATTAGAGTATACTTCCCCAACTCCAATAATTGGTTCTAAATCTGTTTCATTTTGGATAAATTGTTGGATTTTCTGAATCACTTGATTCTGTTGCTTGTTTACATCTACTACTATTTTATCCATCGTAACAACTAGCACGACTGCGTCACTATAAAGTAAATCTATTCCTTGGGCTGAAACCGACTCTAATGAAATATCACTTAATAAATTGAATATGTTGTCTCTTTCTCCGATAGTCTCTTCACTGAAACTGCCATTTTCAAAATATACAATTACAACAAAGTAATTGCCGTCCTTCATTTCTATATTCAATAGCTTTGCTAATGAATTAATCTCGCCTTCATCCTTATAATCACCTTTTAACATTTTTGTCATAAATTGATCTTTGGCAAATGGATGTTGTTTATCAATGGTTTTATTCATAACTTCTTGATCTTCAAAAACTGTACTAATAGTTTTTCTAATTCTATCTAGTTCATTTTCTCCATCTACTTTAATGTATTCTTTTTTACTAACAGAGTTAACTAAATTGAGAATAGGCTTGTACTGATTTTTCCCAAAGACAATTGATAATACGAATCCTATTATTAACATAACTAATAACAGTAAAACGATTAATATGTTCGTATCACTAAGCCGTTCAAAAAATTGATTCGCATCCATTAAGGTAATAAAGGTCCAACCTGTTATCTGTGATCTTACCGTCACAAGAGAATAGTCCTTCCCGTTAACTTCAATACTTTCTACACCAAATTCTCCTTCATCCCAAGAGCTTAAATTCAAGCTTTCACTAGTAACTGTAAAGTCATTAACAGAGGATGCAATAATCTGATCATTCTCATTTAATACATAAGCATTTCCTTTGAAATCACCTAAAATAGTATTCATAAAGTCAGTTATACTAGACTCCCTAATGAAGAATAATACTGTACCATAAGGTCTTGTATTATTGCGAGAAATAGGATAAAAATACGCAATAATACTTTCTTCATCATTTCCATTCCCTACTATCTCATCCACCGGTTTCGTAAAAGGTAAATTAGTCTTCAAATCTTTTAAAAACACTTCCTGATCCCAGTCTTCAAAACTATATTTGTTCTGCATTAAAGTATTGACTGTATAAGAACCAGATGATGAGTATAAGTTCTCTTGCTGATGATAATAAATAAATACTTCTTCAATAATTGAGCTATTTGCTTTATACTTTTTTAGTTCTTCAATCCCTTCCCTGCTGTAATACCCGTGGCTTATCTTGGATGGCGTTAATCTGGGATCAAAGGAAATTCGTGCCGCTAATGTCTCTAGCTCTTTCATTCTTTCAATTGTAATGTTTTCAACTTGTTCTAATTTATTTATATTTGACTGTTCAATTTCATCTCGTAAACTAGATACTGAGCTCATATAAATTACCGTGCTCATAATAAGAAAAGGTACTAAAAAAACAAATAGATATGAAAAAATATATCTATACAATAATTTGGATTTCAGCCAACTAAGCAACCTCTTCTCACTCCTTTACTAGCAATAACCGACTAAATAAGCTGAGCAATGTCACTTTCGTATTACTTATTTATTCTATTACCTTCTGGTGAAATCTCTAGTTGTTCGTTAGATAATTTATCCTTTTTTTCTTCAGCACCTAAACAGGCTCTGTAACTAAACCATACAAGTGGATAAAAAATAAGAGAAGTCCCCATAAATAAAAAAAGAATCGGCAGGACGTTAAATAAAAATGAAAGTAAAAAAAGACTAATAATCATCGCAATTGTTTCAAATGGACGAGCAATTGCAATTAAAAAGGATTGTATAAAATAATAGAAAAATTTAAGTTCATACCGGGCAAAAATAGTAAAAAAGTAAAGGAAAGTTATTAAATATAAAAATGAAATAATTAATAAAAAAGCATGAAAATAAAAAGATTGAATGAACTGTTGTGATATTTGATAATCTCCGTATAAAAACAGTCCAAACCCAATCAATATAGCCCCTAGCCCATTCGATTTCATAAATTGTTTCTTATATACAGAATAAAAATTTTTGAATATTGGTATATTCAAGTCTTCATCAAACCACTTATGTATAACGGAAACCAATGCAGCAGTTGCCGGCGAAATACCAAATACTACCAGTCCTACTAACGTAAATGCAATCCAAAGAAAATGAAGATACATGATTTTGGCCAACCAATTTCCTAGATCATACAGCCATTTAAAAATACCATTTAAATTTACCATTTCCTCCTCCTTCACTAACAAGCACAGTACTAGATTTTTCTTTAAGCGTTTTTTAGATAATTTAATTTTTTTCAAACACGCTTCCTATCCCGAGTTGACTGCCTATATTTTTGGTAACGCTTTCATTAAGAATATAAAAATAGTATACCATAAACTGACAAAAAAATTTCTTTTTCTCTGATTCTATTTAGTCTTATCCGTCCACCAATTTATTTCAAAAAAAAATGCTGTTTTCGCATATATTGTTGTTTTTATAGATTAGGTGAAAGAGCCGCGTTCGTTCCATTGCGCTCCAGCCACTCGCACCCGCAAGGAGGTGCCGAGCCTCCTCGGCTATACGCCTGTGGGGTCTCGCCCCTACCTCTATATCCCGCAGGAGTCGAGTGACTTCCGCTCCATTTCACTAAGAGGAATAGCATATTCCGAAGCAACAACCTTTACGAAAACAGCAAAAAAACAGAACGCTCATCCCATTCCCGTCTTGATATACTCAATAGATTTCGGATCTATGGGTCTCTTAAAATCGTTGCCAATCCTTGCACCTGAGCCAACGTGGTATTCTGTCGCACGAATCTTCTCATGAATTAATTGGAAGGTTGAAGGATTTATCCCGGACCCTGGCATAACGATCGGACCATTTCCCTCCTTCTCCTCATCTAGCAACTTTTTAATTACTGTTAACCCATTCATAGCTTGTTGGCTCCCCCCAGATGTTAATACTCTTTTTATTTGAGAATATTTACATAGCTTCTTATAAATTTCTAATGGGTTAACGGCAGCATCAATTGCACGATGGAAAGTAATTGGCAAGGGATATGCTCTTTTATTCACCTCATCAACTAACTCTTCATCTAAGTCTTTAAATTGATCAAGAGCTCCAAAGACGATACCTAAACATCCTTCTTCTTTACTAGCAGTAATAGTCCTAAAGATTTCTTTGCTATCCTTTTCATTATAGAAAAAGCTCTTTGCATGAGGTCTAACCATGACAAAAACAGGAATAGAAACAGCAGAGCACACTTGTGTTATTGTCGATATATCGGGAGTTAATCCTCCGTACTCGATTGCGGAAACTAATTCTAGGCGATCTGCACCAGCTTGCTCTGCTATAATGGCATCGTCTTTATTTTGTACAATCACTTCAAGCATTTTCTTTAGTCTCCTTTATAACAATCTAGTATGATTCGAAGGCCGCTGAAAAAGGTACGTTTTTCACCTTTTCCAGTGGCCTTTAAGCAATGAGCGGAAACGTTGCTACTTCCTCGAATCTGCTAAAAAGAACTTTTTCAGTGGTCTTATTATTCGTCCTCTATTAGTAATTGCGTTTCAAGAGTTTCTTCGGAATTCTTTCCTGCAAATAACTTTACATTGCCAGGTTCAATAACAAATTCCATGTTATTATTCCAAATCGATAGATCATCTTTCTTCAAGGATAATGATACCGACTTACTCTCATTCGGATCTAACCACACTTTCGCAAACCCTTTTAACTCTTTTACTCTTCTTGTTACAGATGCTTCTAGATCTTTAATGTATAGCTGTATCACTTCTGCTCCTGCAATATCACCAACATTTTTCACATCAATAGAAACTTCAACATGGCCATCATTTTGAAGAAATGAACGGTTAATTTTAGACTTTGAAAGTCTAAAGTTAGTATACTCAAAAGTTGTATAGCTAAGCCCAAAGCCAAAAGGATATAATGGATCTGCTGGTGTATCTATATAGTGGATTTTTCTCCCTTGATCTTTGTAATTATAATAAACAGGAAGTTGTGAACTTGATCTTGGCAAAGAAACAGAAAGTTTTCCACTTGGATTAACATCTCCAAACAATATTTCTGCAATTGCCCTACCACCTTCTTGACCAGGATACCACCCACATAAAATGGCTTCACAGAAATCAGCTATTCCTGTTAGTGCATGCGGCCTACCTTGAATTAGAACAGCTACTATTTTGGTCCCCGTAGCTGAGATTTCTTTAACTAGCTCTTCTTGCATGCCTCCTAAAGATAAATCAGCAAGGTCAACACCTTCTCCACAATCCATATCACTTGGATTGTCCGTTACAATCGCTGCACCATTATTATCGAAGGAAATATCAAAGTTTCTCATACTGCTTCCACCAATTGCAACAATAGCAACATCGGCCATCTTTGCTGCTTGTATTGCCTCGTTAAAGCCCTCTCTAGAATTACCTCTCACACTACAGCCTTTTGCATACGTTACTTCAGAATGACTTAACTGGCAAATGCCATCAAGGATCGTTGTTCCTCTGCTCTCTCTTTGTATTGCAGTATAATCTCCTAATTGATTATAAATTTCATCTGCATTAGGGCCAATTACAGCCATTTTCTTTAATTCTTTTGATAGTGGCAGGATATTAGATTGATTTTTTAGCAATACTACAGATTCTCTTGCAACTTGAAGGTTTTTTTGTTGAAAAGTAACGTTTCCAACCACCTTGCCAGGTAATTCTTCATCTGTAAAAGGGTTGTCAAACAAGCCTAACGAAAATTTGAGTCTCAGGATTCTTTTTACCGCCCTGTCAATATACGATTCACTAGTAATCCCTTCTCTTACAGCATCTTCTAATCTTGTAAAGGAAGTATCCCATAAACTTAAGTCTACTCCCGCTTCTAGTGCCATCGCAGCAGCTCGTTCATAGCTTCCAGCTTGCATGAGCAGGCGGTCAACTGCAACACCATCTGCCATTACAACTCCTTCAAATCCCCATTCATCACGTAATATATCTGATAATAATTTAGAATTTGCATGGCAAGGTATTCCGTCAATCTCATTATAAGCAGCCATACATCCAAGAGCCCCAGCATTTACTCCCGCTCTCATTCCAAGCAAATGTATTTCACGCAATTCCCGTTCACCGATATTTGCAGGAGCAGCATTCCTTCCTCCTTCTCCCGCTCCCTGTGCACAAAAATGCTTTAATATAGCAGCAACTTTATTGTGCAGGTTTTCCGGTGACTTTCCTTGCAATCCATAAACAACAGATTCCGTCATTTTTGCAGCTAAATAAGGATCTTCACTGAAGCACTCTTCAGATCTTCCCCATCTAGGCTCCCGTAAAATATCTAATGTTGAAATTAGCCCCAGGTGTGCACCTCGCGAACGGATTTCTTCAGCGACAAGGCCATACACTTCTTCCATTAACTTAGGGTTCCAAGTAGATCCGACTCCTATATTAGTTGGAATCATCGTTCCATCTAATGCTTGATGACCATGCGGGCATTCCTCGGAAAATAAGAGCGGTATACCCAATCTTGTATTAGTTATGATGTATCGCTGAATCTCATTTGTTACTACTGCACTATCTTTGGTTGGAATTCCATTTTCATATGTAACCGCAGACCATGGATCTGAGCGGAACAGACCATAGAGAGCCCCCATACCATCACCAAAAGCTACTTGTTCCTTAAACTCGTCTGTCAATTCAATACCCTTATCTGTTTTTTTATAGGCATTCCAACCGTGCATTTTTTGATTTAATTGACCAACCTTTTCCTTTAGTGTCATTTGAGATAATAAATCTTCTACTCTTTCGTCAATAGATAACGATTTATCTTTATAGTTCATTTCCAACACTCATTTCTACAAATGGTAAATTAAATTTCAACTCATATTAGGTAATAGGAAAAACTACTTTTTACTTATTATTCGTATTGTTTTCACTTCAAAAGGTTTAAAAACTGTAGTAAGCGTATTATTTTTTATTGGTAAAACCACCGCTTCTTCTTCTAATAAATTTGTTTCCTCGACGGTGTCTACAGGAATGTGGAAGGAGATGTTTACTTCTTCTTTACTGCCGCTAGATTCATAGAACCTTAGGATCAGACCTTTTCCATCCTCCGACGGTTTACATGTATCTAAAACAACATGATCTGATGTAACTTCTATAAAGCTTTGTTTGCTATTTAAACTGCCACTATGTTCATTTGTTATATAAGCTAATACAGGATTATTTAACTCATACCCTTGTTTTACTACTCCTCCATCAACCCAGTTCCCAATGTGTGGATACAGAGAATAAGTAAAAGTATGGGACCCCTGATCTGCATTTGGGTCTGGCCACTTAGGAGCTCGTAATAATGACAACCTAAGAACATTCCCTTTTACGTCATATCCATATTTACAATCATTTAACAAGCTAACACCGTATTTCCCTTCAGATAAATCAGCAAAACGATGACCACAAACCTCAAATTGTGCTCTTTCCCACGTTGTATTGGAATGGTTTGCCCTCTCAATGGCACCGAAAGGTATTTCATATGTTGCTTTATTAGTTATGACATCTACCGGAAATGCCACCTTCAGAAGTTTATGATCTTCTTTCCATTCCACGTTCGTTTTAAAGTCAATTCTTTGGGAATGATGATAGAAGAATATATCTTGTTTAATAGATGAATTAGACAGTTTCCATTCAAAACGTATAATGTCCTTTATAGCGCCTTTATCAACCACTTGAACAGAAATAAGCTTTGGATTATCTGCCGGTTGGTCCTCAAATTGTGGATCTATATCCCAAGCATCCCAATAGGTAGGCTTATCATGAAATAATTGAAATTGATTAGCTATCTCCCCCTCTTTTATCACTTCCCGATTTGCCTTTTTATCATAAAGCCCGCAAATTTCTCCAGCTGAGTTCCATTTAATTTTATAGTTTTCCGTTTCCCAGCTTTCATTAAATATTGGAGAAGAAGGTTGACCAGTAGCCTGTTGAGGTTTTAGCCAAATTGTACAGTAGCCTAATTTAGGGATATCTGGAATAAATACAGCAAGTTCAATTTGGTTATCCTCTAATTGACGAATATCACTCTTTAATAATCGGCCATTCTCATCAAATGCATTTAATTCTAACAGTTCATTACCGCCAACGATGTTTACTGTTTCTGACCTTACCCATGAAAGGCTATTAAAAATAAGTACGGGTATTCCATCACCGGTTGTATCAATTTGGTTTGCTAACGATTCGATCGCGTGATTTTTTACATTCTCTCCAATACTGAAAATTTCCTTATAATCTTCATTTGATTTTTCATATACTTCAGGTATTGAAGTACCTGGGATAATATCATGGAATTGGTTTAATAGGAGTTTCTTCCATCCATCTTGAAGATTTGTTGTCAAATTTTCATCATTAGATAAACTTCCCCAAACCTCTGCTTCTCTATATAGTATTTCAGCTTTACGGTTCATCCTTTTATTATGTGCATGTGTTGTGTAGGTACCACGGTGTAATTCAAGATATAAATCACCATTCCACGTAGGAAGTTTAGGATTTGCTTTCTTGATCCCATCAAAAAAATCATGTGCCGTACTAAAGACAGCTGAAGGTAAACCAGGAAGGCTTTGAGATCTTTTTACATATTCAATCATTTCTCTCGTCACGCCTCCCCCTCCATCACCGTGACCATAGAGAAGCATTTGTTCAGGATATTCTGTCTTCTGTTTATAACTATCCCAATGTTCCTTTATTTCTTTCGGATGAGTGTATTCATTAACACCATGGTTTAAATAGGATAATATACTTGTACCATCTATTCCTACCCAGTTAAAAAGATCATACGGAAACTGATTTGTATCATTCCAGTTCATCTTTGTAGTCATAAAGTATTCCATTCCTGCTTTTTTCAGCAATTGTGGTAAAGAAGCACAATATCCGAAAGTATCTGGTAACCATTCAATTCGTGGTTTCACGTTGAATTCATCTTTATAAAATTGCATTCCGTATAAAAGTTGCCGTACTAAAGATTCCCCTGATGGAATATTTAAATCTGGTTCTACCCACATCCCTCCAACAACTTCCCACCGTCCAGACGAAATGTGCTCTTTCACCCTTTCATAAATATCTGGGTAATATTCTTTAATAAACGCATAAGCTTGAGGTTGACTTTGTGCGTATCCAAATTCACTATACTCATCTAATAATGTACTCATTGTTGAAAAAGTACGGCTGCACTTTCTAACTGCTTCTTTTAATGGCCATAGCCATGCTAAATCTATATGTGATTGACCAACCATATGGATTTTCCCTTGTGAGTATCCCTCTGTACCCTTTAACTTGTCTATTAAAGTATCTTCAATGGATCTCACCCATAAATCATCTTGCAACTTTATAGGATTTTCATTGTATACAATTTTGCTAATTTCAGTTAATGAACGAACAATTTTAGATTTTTCTAAATCTCCGTCAGGAAGCAGCCTAGCTGTTTCAAAATACACCTTAAAAGTATAGAGTAAACGTTCTACTGCAGCATTAGTGCGGACTAGTTGACTTTGGAGAATCTCAAGAGGTTTAGGTGCATATTCTGCAGGCTCATTTTGAAAGTTTAACCGGTCTAATGATTGGGCTGCTGGATTAAAAAGTTCAATTTTAACATCGTAATTAAGCTCATTTACTTTGTCTGCTGGTAAGGTGACAAAACTACGATTTCTGTCAATGCCGTGATAAGGCTTACCATTGATTGAAACAAGAGCTTCATGATTGGTGTTTATCCCTGGTTTTCCTACTTTAAATTCGAGACCCACTGGATCTGTACTCCATTCTTGCGGTATCACTATCTTATTTTCTAAGAAAATTGTAGTGCCAGAATTAATCAGGAAATCACCTACATTTATTGTTTGCGTTTCTTCGTCATAATCATATTTAACTGGTTCCGTATACTGCGCGCGTACTGCCTTCCAATTATTTAATGGAATATAGTCTAAATTTACATGTGCACTTAAGTAATTTATAAAACGTTGAATTCTTTGCAACATAATCACTCCAAATTAAATTAGTTCCCTGCTACTTCCTGGCAGTACATAAAAAGTCTCATTTATTAAGAAGCTTAATCAAACAATGCGAAACAAATGTGATACGGGTGCTTTTTCTTTTAATTCCGTTTCAGGTAACGTTACCACGAAGCCTTCACTTTGGTTCATATATGTTAATTTGGCATTACTTGAAACAAGTTCAACTTTAGTAAAGTCATCTGTATAAGGGATAAAAATTTCTTTATTTATTGCGGCTTCTTCATCTTTGTATAAATAAAAGCAATAAACTGTATCACCCTTTTTTGTAAAAGCAACGCTTTCGTTTTCTAGATAATATGGATCTAATACTCTGGTTCCGTAAATTCCCTCACCATATTTTTCTAACCATTCTCCGAGCTCCTTCATTCGTTGAACAGCTGTTCTTGGCAAACGGCCATCTGGCTGAGGGGCTACATTTAAAGCTAGATTCCCTCCTTTAGCTACAACCTCAATTAATAAATGTATTATTTTTCTTGTCGATTTATATTCATCCTCGTACCTAAAGGAAAAAGCTGTTCCCATCGTAATGCAGCTTTCCCAAGGAGCATGTATAGGATCCTTAGGAATTGTTTGCTCAGGTGTAATAATATTTTCATAGGGTCCGCCAATCAAGCGATCCGCAGATAACAACCACGGTTGCTTTTCACGAGCCTTCTCTACCACTTCTCCAAGTCGTATATCCTGATTATTTCTTGCAGAAACCCAACCTGCATCAAGCCATAAAACATCAATCTTACCGTAATTTGTAAATAACTCTAATATTTGATTATGCGTAAATTTCACGAATTCATCCCATAGTTTCGGATGCTCTGACGGGTTATAGGAAGGACCTCTCCACATATGACGCCCACGCTCCATATCCGGCGCCCAATAAAATGGAGAATGCCAGTCAGCTTTTGAAAAATAGGCGGAGATTCCTAAACCTTGATCACGGAAGGCATTAAATAAATTTTTACATATATCCGCATTTTTGTTATTGTGAAATGGGCATTCTTCCCCTGTAACTTTATAATCTGTCTCACCTGTATCCCACATACTAAATCCATCGTGATGCTTTGTTGTAAAGACTAAATATTTAAAACCACTATCTTTAGCAAGCTTTGCCCACTCTTTAGGTTGGAATCGAACAGGATTAAATGTTTTATTTAAATCGAAATACTGCTTTTTAAACTCCTCCATATCTTCAATCCAGTCAATATCATCCCTCGACCAGTCCCCGTCTTCATCACTCAATGCCCAAGATTCCACTAATCCGAGTTGAGAGTATGGTCCCCAGTGCATCATTAATCCTAGTTTTTGATCTTTAAACCACTCAATCTGTTCATTAAGTATTGGTTTATCTGGTTTTACCCACTTTTTTTCACTGCTAAAATTATGAACGCCTTTTTCAACTTCATTTAGATTTGTATCAACCATCACATATCTCCCTTTTTTATTTTTCATTTATTCTGAAAATAAGTGGTATTCTGTCTATCTAGAATTTACATATACCGGGCTCAACTTCATATAAAATAGGTACCATGGAAAATGCAGCCTCATCACCAATTACAGAAACATTAGTACACATGATACTCAAAGCCTCTGGACTAGCGCTCATTACATCTGCACCATTTGCACCCTGAATATGTGCATCAATGCCCGGTATTGCTAATAAACCTAACCCACCAATAATTTAGCCAATTTTTAGATAATTCCCTTTAAAAAATCACCTATGTATTCAATTTGCTGTCCCGTTAATACAATTGATCTTTTTGTTTTTTATTTTCTTTATATATTTCTAATATGTATAACTTGACTATGCAATTTGCTCAGCCCCTACACCATTATTGGACCTTACAAAAAGGTTATCATATAGATGTTCAGTCGTCTATACATTTAGATGTCTATTTACATATTTTCACAAGAATGATAAAATAACGAAAATGAATATATCAAATCGGGAAGCACTGGGACGGTTCTAGTGCTTCTTCTGTTAACGATGTATTTTGCAAGAAACAAAGTTCCTCTCCCCAATACTTTAAAGTGCCGGGGGAGAGGAACCTTTACCAATATCTTACCTATAATATACTGTTATCAACATTCTTTGACTCAAAGTCATCAAGCAATACCCGTACTTCATCTGTTGACTTTGTGCTCATCAATTGATTTCTTAATTCACTCGCCCCTCGAAATCCTTTGACATATATCTTAAAAAAGCGATGAAGAGCTGTAAATGGACGTGCCTCAAATTCCTTTGAATATTGATCATAGAGGTCAAGATGCAATCTTAAGAGATCAAGGAATTCTTTACTGCTATGTTCTTTCGGCTCTTTTTCAAAGGCAAATGGATTTTTAAAAATACCACGCCCAATCATAATCCCATCAACTCCATATTGTTCGGCAAGCTTCAAGCCGGTTTGACGGTCAGGAATATCCCCATTAATTGTCAAAAGTGTATCTGGTGCCACACGATCACGAAGTTTCTTGATCTCAGGAATCAGCTCCCAATGAGCATCTACTAGGCTCATTTCCTTTCTTGTACGCAGATGAATGGAAAGGTTAGCGATGTCTTGTTTCAAAATATGTGTTAGCCAGTCCTGCCACTCGTCTAAATCCGTGTACCCAAGCCTTGTCTTCACACTTACTGGCAATCCTCCCGCTTTTGCTGCCTGTATTATATCTGCAGCCACTTCTGGACGAAGGATAAGACCGCTTCCCTTCCCTTTGGATGCTACATTAGGGACAGGACAGCCCATATTGATATCCACACCGCGAAAACCTTCTTTCGCCATTCCAATGCTCATTTGCCGAAAATACTCGGGTTCATCCCCCCATATATGAGCCACAATCGGTTGTTCGTCTTCTGTAAAAGTCAAACGCCCACGCACACTATGGTTCCCTTCTGGATGACAATAACTTACCGTGTTTGCAAACTCTGTAAAAAACACATCCGGTCTAGCAGCTTTACTCACTACATGACGGAAAACAACATCCGTCACTTCTTCCATTGGTGCTAGTATAAAAAACGGTCGTGGTAATTCACGCCAAAAATTATCTGTCATATTCAAACTCAAATCCTCTCATTATGGAACATCTGGATAAGCCCTTATATGGCCCCCAAAAATAAAAAGCAACGATGTCCCTGCTTCCTTTTACACTTATACCATGTTTGAGCACTTTGTATCAAACTATAGAAAATTTTTCGGATCAAGGTCCCTCACCCCCGGTGCGATACTAAATCAGTAAGGAAGATTTACCCATTTCAGGATGATATAATTAAATGTAATTAAGGAGGTATGTATTGTGGGTGATATAAAACTTTTTAGGTTAAACGGAGATAGCGTTGATGAATTAGAAGGGCAATCCGTATCAATAGAAAAATCACTTCAACATATTATTGAACAGCATTTGGAAACATTTTTAGGTGTCCGCTTTTTAGCATCTGAATATCGTACAGGCAAAAAACATGCTGGACGTATTGATACGTTAGGTATAGATGAAAATAACTCGCCCGTAATTATTGAATACAAGCGTTCAATTAAAGAAAATGTAATAAATCAAGGACTTTTACTTAGATTGGTTACTTGATCATAAAGCAGAATTTGAACTTATGACCTTACGTAAGTACGGGGAAGCCGTTGCAGACGCTATTGATTGGAGTAGCCCCCGTTTACTTTGTATTGCAGGCGGTTTTACAAAATATGATGAACACGCCGTACAACAAATAAATAGAAATATCGAACTTTACCAATACAAGCATTATAATGAAGGTTTTATTCTACTTGATTTAGTTAATGCTACAACCGCACAAACAGTCCATATTAGTGAAGAAGTTGCTATTAGTACGCAAACAAATAAAAATACAAAGGTAAAAACGGTATCTGATTACTTAGAGCAAGCTAATACGGATGTAACCGATCGATTTGAAACGCTAAAAGCCTACATGATGGCTCTCGGTGATGACGTACAAATGAAAATCCTTAAACATTACATAGCATTTAAGCGTATTAAGAACTTTGCTTGTTTAGAAATACATCCGCAAACTGCAAAGATACTACTTTATTTAAAAGTTAAACCCGATACAATTACATTAGAACAAGGCTTTACCCGTGATGTTACTAATATAGGGCATTATGGTACGGGCGATTTAGAAGTTGTCATTTCTAATGATGAAGATATAGAAAAAGCAAAACACTTAATAAATATAGCTTATGATGTTAGTTAGTTTTATTAAACAAACAAATGTTCCTGTCCCCCCCTACTTTAAAGTGAAGGCACTGAAAAAGGTACGTTTTTCACCTTTTTCAGTGGCCTCCTTTAAAGTGCCGGGGGACAGGAACCTTTACCATCAACTCTTATCATTGGTATTAATTTTGCCAAAGATAAACACGCTGCACGTGCACAAGCTTATTATTGGAAGCCGTATTTTTGGAGTAGAAGTTATAGGATTTTAACGACTGGTGGTGCGCCAATCGAAGTGATTAAGGAATACATTGAAAACCAAGGAAAAGAAGAAACGCCTAACCCGACTATATCATAGATTTTGAAGGGGAATGCGGCGTTCATTTTTGTTCAACTTTTTTGTAATATTATTAACACCCAACTCTAAACAACTAATCCACCTTAAACGATCACCTGTTTTTACTGATATCGTTTAAGGTGATCTATGAATAGATTTCTTTCCTATCCTAACTCACTGTTTTTTCTCTCTCTTTTTTAATTACTGCTTTATTATTTTGCTTTTTTAAGTCTTGATTAAATGTTTTTATCAAACCATAGCACATGATTAAGACAATGAATGTTAGTGGAAATGAACTAACAATGATAGCTGTTTGTAAACCAGCTAATCCCCCTGAAGCCATCAATACCACGGTAGAAGCTACTAGGATGACGCCCCATGTGACCTTTACTTTGTTTGGAGGGTTTAACTTTCCGTCAGTCGTCTGCATCCCTAAAACAAAAGTTGCTGAGTCTGCTGAAGTAATAAAAAAGGTTGTGATAAGGGCCACCGTCAAAATTGAGAGTATTATGCCAAAAGGCAATTGTTGGTAAACGTAGAATAATGCAGTTTCAATTCCTTGTCCAGATACGTTTAATCCCTCGAAAAATTCTAAATAAATTCCTGTTCCACCAAAAACAGTAAACCATAGAGCGCAAACAAGGGATGGAATGAGGAGAACAGCCACGGTAAACTCTCGTATTGTGCGACCTTTTGAAACACGGGCAATAAACATTCCAACAAACGGAGTCCAGGAAACCCACCATGCCCAATAAAAGATTGTCCAACCTTGTGTCCAAGCTGCTTCTTTGGCATCAAAAGGAGACAACCGCAATCCCATTAATGCTACATTTTGTACATAACTGCCTAATGTTGATGTAAACATATTAAACAGGAATAAAGTAGGACCAAGAACAAACATTGTAATAAATAGTAAAACGGCAATTGACATATTTACATTACTTAAATACTTGATTCCTCTTGAAATACCTGTATTTGCTGAAATGATGAAAAGCACTGATATGATACCCATAATCATGATTTGTACCATAAAGTTATTAGGAATACCTACAAGATACGCTAATCCGGCATTGATTTGCTGTGATCCTAACCCGAGAGAGGCTGCTACCCCAAACAAAGTCGCAAAAACAGACATCACATCGATCGTTTGACCGAGAGGACCTTTCACCTTTTCGCCAAATACAGGATAGAGCGTGGCGCTCATTAAACCTGGTGCATTTTTTCTAAACTTTTGATAAGCAAAGGCTAACGCTACGATTGCATAAATAGCCCAAGCATGTAATCCCCAATGAAGCCATGTATACCGCATACCCAGAATGGCGGACTGCGCTGTACTTCCATCTCCTAAAGGAGGGGCCGTAAAATGAGCAATTGGTTCAGAGACACCATAGAATAGAAGACCTATTCCCATTCCGGCAGAAAATAACATTGCAAACCAAGTGGGACGGCTGTATTCGGGTTTAGAATCAGGCTTACCAAGTTTGATTTTCCCATATTTGCTGAAAATCATAAAAAAAGCAAATATAAGGGAAAAAGTAGCGACTAACTGATAAAACCAACCAAATGACTCAAGAATAAAACTTTGAGCGACTGTCATTGCAGCAGCAAACTGTTCTGGTATAAGCACACCAATTAATACAAAAATGGTAGCTATACCTACTGAAATTTTGAAAGTCGACCTATCACTATGTTCCAAAACACAACACTTCCTTTTCAGATTTTCTTTTAAAATTTATCCTTATGGTTCTTTAAATCTTCTATTGATTGAACATCAACATTTGTTCCTTGTTCACTTTCCTCTCTCATATTAAAGAAACTAACTTTTTAAAGAAGGGTTTGACACGCATAACTTTAGTACAGCGTGTCAAACCAGATTCATTATTCGACTTTCATACCTATGGACTCTAAGACAAAATTGTAAAATTTGGTAACGTGTTGTTCAATCGGTACTAAAATTCCGCCATTCTTGTATGCTCTTGATCCCATGTTTTCTTGACACCACTCGCACGCATCAAAATCTTGCATATTCACACGATGGAACAATTCAACAGCATCTTCTAGATCAAAATCTGACTTTTCCATTTCTTCTGGATCAAATAACCATTCACAAATTACTTTCGATTTCTCCGCACTAATTGGAATGATACGATGAACAATGACATGGTCCGGTGTTAAATTAATAAATACGAGCGGAAGAATCGTTATGCCATAATATAAACGATCATCTTCTGGAAGCAATCCTTTAAGCATCGGACGATTGCCTTTGCCGCTTATTGAGAAAGCATCTAGCTCATCATTAAACATGGCTCCTCCACCGACTGAATTTTGAGTACCAATACCTGAACGAAATTCCGGAAGAGTCGCTGTTAATTCAGGATGAATAGAAGAACAATGATAACATTCTTGGAAATTTTCCACGATAAGTTTCCAATTTGCTGCTACCTCGTACTCTTTACGATGAGCGACTTTTAAATCTTGAATTTGATATCTACTAAATGTAGCAAGCTCGCCAAAGCGGTCAAATATTTGCGTATCTAATTGTTGTTCAACCGGTAATGGATTTTCTGCTAGGTTCAGCCAAATCATTCCGTGCCATATTTGAAGGTGCACAGGCTCTAAGCCATAGTTTTCATTGTTAACCAACTCATCACGGCATTCACTTGTATTAGGAACTCCAAGTAAAGAACCATCAAGACCATAACTCCAAGAATGGTATGGACAGCGAATAACTCCCGTTTTGCCGCAAGGGTCATTACAAAGTGTCGCTCCACGATGACGACACGCATTTATGAACGCACGAACCACATTGTCTTTTCCTCTGACAATTAAAATATTTTCGTTCTGCACCTTTGTTGTAATGTAATGGCCTGGCTTCCCTACCTCATATTCAAAGCCAACTAAAATCCATGTTTTAGCGAAAATCTGCTCTTTTTCTAGTTCAAAGATTTCCGGAGATGTATACAGCTCTCCTTTCAATGTTTCCTTTAATTTCCCTTTATCACTTACTGTTGTCTGATTCATTACCATCTGTCTTCCTCCTTTATCCACTTGGCAAGGGTCAAATAGACCATTTATGAGCTGATTCACTTAAAAATCACTGATGTACAAAACGCTGTGGGCAGAATAAATCTATTGGGTGATTTGTTTGCCCATTAATAACTAAGTCTGCTAAAACCTCTCCTACCACACTTGCAAACTTAAATCCATGCCCGGAAAATCCAGCTGCAACCGTTACTTGTGGGTGAGTCGGGTGAGCAGAAATGACAAAATGCTCATCAGGTGTGTTCGTATACATACACGTTTTTCCTTGTAAAAAACGACCATTTAACTTTGGAATGCCTTGGACAAGATAGTTTCTCATCATTTCTACTTCATCGTCATACACGTTTCGGTCAATAGTGTCTGGGGTACAAGGTTTTCCCTTACGGAAGAAGGCGACTTTTGCTCCTTCAGCTCCTAGTGCTGAAGAAGGAAAACCATATAATTGCACATTATCTTCTGCTTCCCATATATAAATCGGCTGTTTTCCAACACGGAAGGGTTCGATTCCTCCAGTTGGCTCAAAGAACATTTGAATATGACGTTCTACTTGTAAACTTACACCTAAGTCGTTCAATAGCTGAGGTGCCCAAGCTCCTGCAGAAATAATTATTTTTCCTGCTTCATACGTTCCGTTAGCTGTCACAACACGTACACCTTCACCAGAAGGATGGGCTTCCCAGGATTGAACTGCTTCAAAGAATCGTAGGTCAGCTCCGTGTTTTTCCGCTTGAAGAAGATGACTATAGACACTTAGTTCCGGTCTGACAAATCCAGCCTTTGCTTCATATAAGGCTAGGGTATTATCAGATGGGTTAAATAACGGGAAACGTCTACGAATATCATTTGCCTCCAACACCTCATAAGCAAGATTCCACTGCTTTGCACTTTCAATGCTCCCAGATACCGTTAAGCTATCAGGAGGACCCATCATTAATCCGCCTGTTACCGTCAAAATCTCTTCTCCACTTTCTCTTTCAATCTCGTCCCATAATTCATAGGCGCGAAGCAATAAGGGAACATAAGCAGGATCTTCAAAATAAGACTGTCGAATAATCCTTGAGCCGCCATGACTCGACCCTTGATCATGTGCCGGGCCAAACTGTTCAAGCCCAAGTACCCGTTGACCTCTCTTCGCTAATTGATAAGCAGCCGTACTCCCCATTGCTCCTAAACCGATGATAATGACATCATAAATTTTCGACATAGGACACCTCCTGTTTTCCCATTTTTTTATTAGACAGTCACAACAGATTCTCTGATGATTTTTGCTGTGTAACGCTCTCCGAAGTATTCAATACTTAATTCCTTGCTTGCTTTTACAGCTTCAGGTAATACCAATACATGTACAACCCCTTTGCCGAGATGATATGCATATCCAGCACTTGTGACAAAACCAACCGCTGTATCTTCATCAAATACAGGTTCATACCCCATTACAACGATTGAAGGGTCATTCAGTTCTAATGTAATTGCCAGAAGTTTCGGTCCCTCATTATTACGTTCAAGCAACGCTTCTTTTCCAATGAAAGTTTGTTTGTTAAGGTCAACCATATGATGAAGCCCTACTTCATATGGGCTATGCTCACTCCAAAAGTCTTTACCACTTCTTAACTTAAGTGATTCGATTCGAAGATTTTCAAGAGCACGGTCTCCAACGGCAATGAGCTGATATGGTTGTCCGGATTCAACTAATCGATCCCATAATTGCAATCCTTGAGCGAAAGTCGTAAATAACTCCCATCCTTCTGTACCAAGATAGGAATCATAAACAGCTAATACGGTAACATTTCCAATAAACAATTCTTTGGCTTGTCCAGGCTGCCATACCTTTGATGTAAAGAATTCAGGAGCAAGAGACTGGAGCACGTCTGATGCCTTAGGCCCGATTACGGCAAGACTGCAAGTTGCAGCTGTTACATCTTGAATCGCAACTCTACTTTCTATTGGCAAATGTCTTTTAATCCAACTAGCTTCCACTGCACCTGTGCAAAGAACAAGAAAAGCTGCTTCTCCTGTACGGATGACCCTGATTTCATCTTTGATGCCAGCTAATTCATTTAGCATGAACGTGTTCATTACTTGGCCAACCGAAATGTCAATATTTCCCGTTGTTAATTTTTGTAAAAACTCAACTGCATCCTCTCCCTTGATTTCTAATCGTTTTTTGGCAGCTGTAGCATCATAAAGTCCAGCATATTGCTTAGTATGCAGGTGCTCAGCTTCAATCGTCGGCTCCCAATATTCTGCGGCCCAACCTTTTCGCTTGAAAATGGCATTTTTATAGTTTTCAACAAGTAAGGCATTTGCGTCATACCATTGTGGCTGCTCCCATCCCAATTTTTCGTTAAAGGAAGCCCCTAATGATTTTTGCCGCAGATAAAATGGGCTGACACGCATCTCCCGCGCTGTTTCTGGCGGCATAAAAGGGTGATGGATAGCATATACTTTTTCAAAATTTTCAATCGAGCGCTTTTTATAAAATGTCGGGTTTAGGGCAAAGTTATCAAAGCGATTAATGTCACACAGCTCCAAATCGAGACTTGGTGTACCATTGATGATCCATTCAGCCATTGCTTTTCCTACACCGGCAGAATGGGTAACCCAGATCGCTTCCGCCACCCAGAATCCACGAACATTCTGCGCCTCCCCAAGCAGCGGCATTCCATCAGGCGTAAACGAGAAGATCCCATTGATTCCTCTTTTTAAACCTGCTTGTGTTAATCCAGGAAGTAGCTTAAGAGAATCTTGCCATGGTTTTTCAAAATCTTCCGGTGTAAATGGCTTTACAGATGGCATTTCTTTCGTTTCGCCATATTTGGTAATTTCACGAATCTCAACAGGCAATGGACGATGTTGATAAGAGCCAATGCCCAAACCTTTGAACACTTGACGATAATACATAGCACGATCTTGATCACGGATAAGAGGAGCTGTTACTTCTTCTGTTTCGTCAGCTAATTCCTGTAAATCATTCGTAAACACATATTGATGTGCCAGTGGTTGAAGAGGAATCGTCACACCTGCCATCTCCCCAATACGAGGTCCCCAAAATCCGGCACAGCAAATAACGATATCAGCTTCAAATCTTCCAGCTGTTGTTTCAACAGCTTTTATTTGGCTGTCTACAACATCAAAGTCGGTTACTTCTGTATGACTATAAAATACCGCGCCTTGAGATATAGAAAATTCAGCCATTTTTTCATTAGCACGAAGCGGTTTGGCTATTCCATCTGACGGTACATATAGTCCTCCATAAATATTTTCCGAATTGATGAGTGAACACTTTTCCTCACATTCTTCCGGTGAAAGAATAAATGATTCCATTCCCCACGATGCAGCTAACCCTGCCTTACGTTTCAAATCCTCTAACCGTTCGGGAGTACTAGCCACTTCAATACTTCCAACAGAATGAAAAGATGGTTTTTCGTCAGAGCTTAACTCTTTAAAACATTCGACTGTTTGATTGGCCAAGGTTGTTAATAGTTTTGAAGAATTAAGCTGAAATACAAGTCCAGGGGCATGCGATGTTGACCCCCCTGTTTCAAATAATGGTCCTTGCTCAATGACCGTAATGTTTCGTTGACCCATTTTGCTTAAATAGTAGGCAGTGCTGCATCCAACAACACCAGCTCCAATGATGATAATTTTCTTTTGATCCATAACGCGGCATCCCTCTCCTTCTTGCTTATAACAAAAATTAATTTGTTGAGGGAATTATAACTCTCATACTCAGAATTTTTAAACAATTTTCGTCAGAAAATATAACACATAATTTTCAAGGCTTTTTTTTTTGATTGTTCGTAAAATGACCCCTTTTTTTCTTGTATAGCTAAAATAAACAGCAATTTCACAGGAATAACGAACTTTTTTTGGAATGGAATTATCTACAAGTTAACTTAGCTTGTTTTGGTTTGATGGAGTGAGCAGGACAAACTAGTTGGTTGATCATGAATTTGTATCTAAGGATCAAAACGTAATTATGATAATATGAGCTTCTCATTTTTTTGCAGAGTGGATCCTTTACCGATAAGACAAACACGCATGCTACTATATCAACTCCGTTCTTCCATAGTATATTTTTTGTAACTATATGATTTCAAAGTGCGTGCTTATTTTTTGTCAGCATCTCATCTACACTGAAACCATATCAACTAAACTAAATTATTAAGGAGTAAACAATTTATGGCACTTCAGTTAGCGTTAGATCTTGTAAACATTCCAGAAGCAAAAGAACTAGTAAAAGAGGTTCAGAAGCATATTGATGTTGTAGAAATTAGAACACCTGTTGTGATTAACGAAGGTCTTCGTGCGGTAAAAGAAATCAAAGAAGCCTTTCCTTCTTTAGGAGTGTTGGCTGATTAAAAATTATGGACGCTGGAACTTATGTGGTGTCATTTACTTTTGGCGATGAGAATGAAGGAAATGAGGGATCTTGAATGTTTAAAAGGCTATTTTCCAACGAAAGGACATTAGAGAAAATTGTATACCTCCCCCCATTAAAAACGACCTATTTAAATTCTAATAATGCACTACATTTTTTGTCGATTCTAATTGATTTGCGTGTAGAAAATATCAAAATCGGTATTCGTAACTATTCAATGACTTATTGGGACAAATTAGATATTACAACTTGCATAGCAGAAGAAAAGAAAAGTGTGCTTTTGAATAATATAGAGTTAAATTTGGAAGCAGACACTCACGATATAGATTTCCAGTGGAAGGATGAAGTAACTTTTATGTTATCCATATATAATAAAAGGATTGCTGGGATCGTTGGAGTCATTCTCATTGGTAAAATCCCTATCAATAAGAAGCCACTTCTCATTTCTAGCTCCAAGGCCAATAAAGCGGACTGAAAATAAGTTACTTTATTAAATATCCCTTTCGTGAAATACTTACTGCTTTTTTCATGTCTCTTTTATAAAAACTTTTTCTAACAGTATACTTTTAGTTACTATATGATATTAAAGTGCGTACTTCCTTTCTTAAAAAATTTAACCTAGAATAAGTTACAGAAACATGATAATAAAAATTTAAATGAGGAGTGAAGAATTTATGAAACTTCAATTAGCATTGGATCTTGTCAATATTCCGGAGGCAAAGGAAGTAGTAAATGAGGTACAGGAGCACGTTGACATTGTAGAAATTGGTACACCAGTTGTCATTAATGAAGGGCTAAGAGCTGTAAAAGAAATCAAAGAAGCGTTTCCTTCTTTACAAGTATTAGCTGATTTAAAAATCATGGATGCAGGTGCATATGAAGTGATGAAGGCATCTGAAGCTGGAGCTGATATTATTACTGTACTTGGAGCAACTGATGATGCAACAATCAAAGGGGCAGTGGAAGAAGCTAAAAAACAAGGGACACAAATTCTTGTCGATATGATTAATGTAAAAGACTTAGAACAGCGTGCATATGAAGTGGATGCACTTGGTGTCGATTATATTTGCGTTCACACAGGCTATGATCTTCAAGCAGCTGGAGAAAATCCTTTTGAACAGCTTCAAGCCATTAAACGTGTCGTAAAGAATGCAAAAACAGCAGTAGCAGGTGGGATTAAATTAGACACACTTCCAGAAGTGATACAATCACAGCCTGATCTTGTGATTGTAGGCGGTGGTATTACAGGCCAAGAAGATAAAAAGGCAGTTGCTACTCAAATGCAAAGATTAATTAAACAAGAAACTTTTGCATGAGAAGAGGAAAATCATTATGCAGACAACTCAATATGTCACTGAAATCATAAAAGAGTTAAATCGTACCGCTGACTTACTAACTAATGAAGAAGCTGAGAAATTGGTAGACCATGTCCTTAAATCAAAGAAAATTTTTGTGGCTGGTGCAGGGCGATCTGGATTTATGGCTAAGTCCTTTGCAATGCGAATGATGCATATGGGGTTAGATACTTATGTAGTAGGCGAATCCGTCACTCCTAACTTAGAAGAGGACGACATTTTGATTATTGGATCCGGATCAGGAGAAACGAAAAGTTTAATATCGATGGCAGAAAAAGCAAAAAACTTAGGTGCAACCGTAGCGCTTGTGACCATTTTCCCTGAATCAACGATTGGAAAAATAGCCGATATTTCTATTAAATTACCTGCCAAATCTAAGACCGAAACAGACAGTGAATTTAACACCATACAGCCAATGGGATCATTATTTGAACAAACGCTCCTATTATTCTTTGATGCCATTATATTAAGAGTTATGGAGAAAAAGGGATTGAATTCCGAAACTATGTTTGGCAGACATGCCAATCTTGAGTAGAAAAAGAAATTTTGGTTAGATCCTCAGATGAAGTAATAAGTAATCTGTCAAACCATATAGAATAATTTCTATTTAAGAAGCAAGAAATAAAAAATTAAAGATCTCGTTACTTAAAGTTAAGGCTGCTACAATTTGAAACAGCATCATGATTTAACATATAATATATCCTAATTATGATAATGATCCTTATAATAAGGCTCCGGACTTAATAAAAAATCCGGAGCCTTTTCAATGCAACATAATAGTTTCGTATATTTATATATATCTAATCTCCTGCTTTAAAATCACTTTTGAGAAGTCCCATAACATGCTGTTTATTTTTCCAGCAAGAATTGAGTTATTCAAATAAACCAGACTAAAACTGAGCAAAGCCGTTAATAGAAGAAAAAGATTTTTTCACTTGATAAATTCAATTTCTTCTACTCTTTGTTTCATAACAGTCTCCATATGGTCTTTTCCCCATTCATACATAGAATCAAGAATCGGCATCAGAGTTTTTCCTTTTTCACTAAGTGAATATTCCACTTTAGGTGGAACAACGGGATGAACTTTACGCTCAACAATGAAGTCTTTTTCCAACTCTCGCAACTGATTAGCAAGCATTTTTGGGGTAATATCTGGGATTACAGACTTCAGTTCACTGAATCGTTTCGTTCCCTCTTTACCCAAGTACCATAAAATAGGCAACTTCCATTTACCTCCGATAATAGAAAGTGTTAACTCCTTTTCACAGTTAAACATCTTATCACAAGTATTATACCCCATGTGTTTCCCTCCTAGGAAATAACTAACAATATGTCTTTCTCGAAACTACTATTTATAAATTCATTTTAAATTGTTTTTTAAAATTACATTTCAATTATGTCAGAGTTCCTTACATAAATTTATGTATTCATTTTTCTAAATCTTAAACATGTAGTATGTTCAAGATTTAGAGATTAGTTTTAAGCTAACAAAAAATTTTGTAGCAGAATCCCAATGCGGCATTTCAATTATCGGAAAGAGATGGAAAGTTACGTTGTAGGTACACCCTGCTTTGCTTCTTCATGAAAGATTATGTCTTTTTTATTACGGGTGTCATTTTAGCCGTTCGTAAGGATAAGAGATAGAATGAGCAGGAAAGGAGTGAAAAATAGACGTTCGGAAATTTGGGATGACAGCTGTGATGGCCATGCATAAAATAGGTCTAAAAAAGACGCCCTTTTATAAACCTGTCACGGAGTATGAAGAAGGAGCACAAAAATAAATCTATATAATAGGAAGAAACTCGTCAAAAAATTAGCCTCTGGCGGTGAGCAGATGCATTTTCATCTCCCCGTGATGTGGTTTTTATTAGCTTCTTTAAACTTTTTTAATTGCCTGTAGATTATTCAGAAACAATTTAAACGGTTGTTTGTAACTGAATTTCTATAGAGATTTTTGTTATTAAATTACCGATTTCGATTTCTCCCACATCATTACGTAATCCAGGACAGGTTGCTTTTAAATGACAATCCAAAAAGTAACCCTCCATACCAACCGGAACAAAGGATTACTTTTTGAAAAACAATATAACTGTATACTTAAAACGCTTTGTTTTTAATACACATCACGTTGGTAACGCCCTTGCTTCTGCATATTTTTAAGATACGCTTCAGCTGCATCGCGGGCCATCGCGCCTTCTTTTTCAATTACAGTAATAAGCGCTTCGTTAACGTCTTTCGCCATATGTTTCTTATCCCCACAAACGTAGAAATACGCTCCTTTTTCAATCCATTCAAACAATTCTTTGCTATGTTCGAGCATTTTGTGTTGCACATAAATTTTTTGAGACGTATCACGGGAGAAGGTAGTATCAAGTCTTGTCAATACCCCATCTTGTTGATATTTTTCCAACTCATTTTGATAAAGGAAATCTGACGCTGCATGCTGGTCTCCAAAAAATAGCCATGACCGGCCAGTAACTTTATTCACTGCTCGTTCCTGGATAAAAGAACGGAATGGTGCAATGCCTGTCCCAGGCCCAACCATAATAATATCTTTATCTTGAGACTCTGGCAAATAGAAGTGTTTATTTGCTTGAACAAAGACTGAAAGCGTATCTCCTTCTTGAACACGTTCTGCACATAAAACAGAACAAACGCCTTTTCGATCACGTCCGTGCGTCGTGTAGCGTACAGCACCAATGGTTAGATGAACTTCATCTGGATTAGCAGTAACACTGCTTGCAATAGAATAGAGACGCGGTGTCATTTTTCTTAATAATGAAACGATTTCTTGAGCAGAAGCCTTCCATGAACCAAAATCACGTAACATATCAAGCAAATCACGCCCATAACAATATTCCTTTAGTTGATTTACATTTTCGACCAGCACAAGCTTTTGCAGCTCTTCGTTTTCTGTAAATACAGCTGCCTGTTGTAAAATCTTCTTCGTCAGCAGTGTAATTTCAAAGTAGCTTGTTAATGCTTCCTTCAGTGGCAGTGTCTCACCTTGCTTACTAACGGTTACAACCGCTTCTTCATCCCATCCCATTTCATTAATAAGAGAAACCACAAGCTCTGGATCATTTGATGGGATAACGCCAAGTGCATCACCTGGGACATAAGAAAGGCCTGACCCTTGTAATGATAACTCTATATGCCTTGTTTCCTTGCTAGAGCCAGCTCCATTTAAATTAATATTTTTTAAAATCTTTGCTTGAAATGGATTGGTCCTTGAAAATGGGAGTTTCTCACTTTTCGCTTTTTTAGAATCTTCTAAATTAAGTTTCATAGCTCTTAACCTCCAAAGGTAGTATATATTGCTTGTATAACAAAAAAAAAATGGATCATCCTAACTCTCTAAAACGAATAACTATGTAGCATTTCATAGAGAAACTTAAATAATATAACAAGTGCAAAAACAAGCAGCATAATGTGACCGGATTTGACTATACGATTTCTTATATCGCGAACAAAAATCCATATCCAAAAAATAGCCAACATACCCCAAATGAAATTGGATACGAGCTCCGTTCCTATCAATGTCCTCATCCTTCTCAACCTTCGTTTATATTATATTGTCTACCACATAGAGCATACTGAATTACTTGTCTTTCTTCTGCTTAGATATCTATGATATTTGTGTTTCTATCTATACTTCTTTACTGTATTTAAGCTTTTCCTTTTAATTTAATCGTCCCATTGTGCACATGAACTTGAAGTTAAGGTTTCTCCAAAAAGAAAGCCACGTTCATCTGTATAATCAATTTGGACCTCTTCATCTAAATAACGTTTCGTAAAACGATCCATTCGAATCTGGATCCCCTCGTACTCAATAATCGTATCGTTTCGTCGCGGTTCATCAAAAACTAGCGTAAACTTAACAGTCATCCCGCATCCCCCAGCTATATCAGCGTCAATTCGAGGAGATTGTTCGTCCTTGAACACCATTTCTTTTAGCTTTTTCAACGCCACCTCTGTTAACGTAATAACCATCGGATTCTCTCCTTCTCACCCGTGTCCTACCTTTTAATATTACACATTCGCTTTTGCTGCAAGGACCTGTTCATCTGCATGGTAGGAAGAGCGAACGAGCGGGCCTGCTTCACAGTGACTAAACCCTTTTAACAATGCAATTTTCTTTAATTCATTAAACTCCTGTGGGCTCCAATATTTTTGTACTTTTAAATGGCGTTTCGTTGGCTGTAAATATTGACCAATTGTTATAATATCAACATCGTTAGCACGAAGGTCATCCATCGTTTCTATGATTTCTTCTTTCGTTTCTCCAAGACCAATCATAATGCTTGATTTCGTTGGAATATTGGCATTCATTTGTTTTGCATTTTCACGCATTAATAACAGTCCCCACTTCAAGAGTTGAGAAGTAGAAGAAAACTAACGAAAGAATAACTTGGTCTAACCTAACTTAGTTCCACACGCTTAAAGCCACTGACACTCTCTGTGGAGTCCTATAAGATCTTAACTAACCATCAGTGGGGGATGCTCCCCCACACTGATGAAAGTTTTATTTTATGCCTTTACAGTGTCTTTTTCTTTTTCTTTTTCTTTCTCTGCCGCTTCCTTTTTTGTATAACGCAAGATGGGTTGTCTTGCTGCTTGTACTTCGTCCAATCGGCCAATGACCGTGGTATGCGGTGCCTCTAATACGATACCTGGATTTTCTTCCACTTCTTTAGCGATTTGAATCATCACATCAGCAAAGGCATCCATTGTTTCTTTTGACTCAGTTTCGGTCGGTTCAATCATTAAACATTCCTCTACATTTAAAGGAAAGTAGATCGTTGGTGGATGGTAGCCGAAATCAAGCAGACGTTTAGCCATATCAAGTGTTCTCACACCGAGCTTTTTCTGTCTAGATCCCGATAACACGAATTCATGCTTACAAATTTGTGAATATGGTGCATCAAAATACGGTTCAAGCTTTTTGCGAAGGTAATTCGCATGAACCACTGCCCCTTCAGATACTTGACGCAATCCTTCAGGACCCATCGTGCGAATATAGGTGTACGCACGAACCAAAATACCAAAGTTCCCATAATACCCTTTTACACGGCCGATAGACAGCGGGTGACTAGAGTTCAACACATATTTCTCACCGTCTTTTTCAATACGCGGTACTGGTAAGTACGGGATAAGTTTCTTTTTCACACCGACAGGACCAGCTCCGGGACCTCCTCCGCCATGAGGCGTTGTAAACGTCTTATGAAGATTTAAATGTACGATATCAAAGCCCATTTTCCCTGGTGTTGTTTTCCCTAAAATCGCATTGGCATTCGCGCCGTCATAGTAAAGTAATCCGCCTGCTTCATGAACAACTTTAGCGATTTCTACAATTTCTTTTTCAAACAACCCAAGTGTATTAGGGTTTGTTAGCATCAATGCAGCTGTATCATCGTCAACATGCTTTTTTAATTCTTCTAAGTCCACCAAACCATTTTCATTGGATGGGATGGTGACCGTTTTAAAACCAGCAACGGTGGCACTGGCAGGGTTTGTACCGTGCGCTGAGTCCGGAACCAATACCTTCGTTCTTTTTTCTCTTTTCTGTTCAAGATAGGCCTTTACCATCATTAAACCGGTCCATTCTCCTTGAGCCCCTGCAGAAGGCTGTAACGTCACCGCATCCATGCCTGTGATTTCAGCCAATTCTTCCTGCAATTCATATAAAAGCTCTAGTGCGCCCTGTACCGTTTCAGCTGGCTGATATGGATGGATGCGGCTAAAGCCTTCGAAGCGTGCCACATCTTCGTTAATTTTCGGGTTGTATTTCATCGTACAAGAACCAAGCGGGTAGAAACCATTATCGATCCCGTGGTTTTTATTAGAAAGTGCTGTGTAATGGCGCACAAGCTGAAGCTCTGATACTTCCGGGAGCTCCGCAGGCAAATCACGAATCAAATGCTTCAGAAACTTATCATGTAAATCAATGCCTTCTACGTCACTTTCCGGAAGGCTTGAACTGACACGCCCTGGACGACTGATTTCAAAGATTAGCTCATTGTATTCAACCATTTACAACCGCCTCCAATATCTGTACAAATTGGTCAATCTCTTCTTTTGTTCGCTGTTCAGTCACCGCAATGAGCATTTGATTGTCAAAGCCGTAATCACTTCCTAAGTCAAATCCTCCGATGATTCCTGCCTCAAGCAATTTTGTGTTGACCTCCTTGACCGGACAAGGAAGCTCTACCACAAATTCATTAAAGAATGGTGCTTGATTCTTAACAATAAAGTTTTTCTTTCGAAGGCACCTTGCCATGTAATCGGCTTTCTCAACATTTAGCTGTGCCATATGTCGAATTCCTTGCTTTCCAAGTGCTGTCATGCAGATGGCAGATGCAAGAGCGTTTAATGCCTGATTGGAACAAATATTGGATGATGCGTTATCACGGCGAATATGCTGCTCACGCGCTTGCAGGGTTAGCACAAATCCACGTTTTCCTTGGTCATCTGTCGTTTGCCCCACAATGCGTCCCGGTACTTTACGCATAAATTTTTTATGAACCGCAAAATAACCACAGTGCGGACCACCAAAGGCCATTGGTATTCCTAGAGGCTGCATATCACCGGTGACAATATCGGCCCCAAGTTTACCTGGTGCCTGCAGAAGCGCTAGTGCCAGCGGGTTGGCACTGACGATGAAAAGCGCTCCTTTTGCCTCTGCAATTTTCTTCACCTCTGCTAAATCTTCAATAGAACCAAAGAAATTCGGGTATTGAACAATAACGGCGGCAGTATCCTTTTCAATTTGTTCTTGTAGTTTTTCTAAGTCTGTAACATCATCAGCAAGATTCACTTCTTCCACTGTATATCCTTGTCCATCTGCTACCGTATTTAAAATGGCGCGGGATTCAGGATGAACGGCCTTTGATACAAGTACTCTTGAACATCTTGTTGAGGCAACAGCAAGTGAAGCAGCTTCGGCAAGTGATGTAAAGCCATCGTACATCGAAGAATTGGCTACATCCATTCCTGTTAGCTCACAAACCATGGTTTGGAACTCAAAAATGGCTTGTAACTCACCTTGGCTGATTTCCGGTTGATAGGGTGTATAAGCCGTGTAAAATTCAGAGCGTGAAATCATATGATTGACCACACTTGGAATGTAATGATCATATGTACCCGCACCAAGAAAAGTCAGGTAGTAGTTAGCATTTTTATTTCGTGAAGCAAGCTGATGCATTTTTTTCAAAAGAAGCGGTTCAGGAACGGCTTTTGGAATGTTTAGCTCACCATCTAAACGAAGATCAGATGGAATGTCTTCAAATAACTCATCTATAGAAGAAATGTTCAAAAAAGCGAGCATTTCTTCTTGATCTTGTTTCGTATCAGGAAGGTATCTATAAGTGTTTGTCATTTTATTCCTCTCCTTCATTGATAAATGCTTGGTACTCACCTTCATTTAGAAGCGATACTAACTCTTCTGGATTGGATATTTCCACTTCTACTAACCAACCTGCTTCATACGGATTTTCATTGATTGCCTCAGGAGTATCGTTTAACTCCTCGTTTACACGAACAACTGTACCTGATACTGGAGCGTAAAGTTCAGAAACTGCTTTAACGGATTCGATTGTTCCCATTGGTTCATCAACTTTTACTTCATCACCAACTGCTGGACTCTCAACAAAAACAATATCCCCTAACTGCTTTTGTGCATAATCAGAGATTCCAATTCGTACTCGATTTCCGTCTAATTGTAGTACCCACTCATGTTCCTCGCTATATAATAAGTTTGCTGTTGCACTTGTCATTGTTTTTTCTTCCTTTCACTTTGGTTTTTAATATTTTTATAATTCCGAAAATTATTGAGAGAAATTTTACCTGTAACGTACTTGTCGATTGGCCGTCTTTGTAAAGAGGAGACTGACAATTACGTATCTTCAAACAATGATCGCTATAACTCTACTAAAAATTTCATGAACCCCTTTTATAGAACGGTGTTTTTACAACAATGGCATCAATCATTTTTTTGCGCACTTCAACCTTTAGCTGTGTTCCCACTTCAGCATGCTCTGCCGATACAAGCGCAAGACCTAAGCTTTTCTTCAAAAACAGGGAATGGGTTCCGGATGTAATAAAGCCAATTTCCTCTTCACCCGCTGAAAATACCTTGTAACCGTGACGAGGAATTCCCCTGCCTGTCACTTCAACCCCTACTAATTTTCGTTTTAATCCTTCTTCTTTTTGAGCTGTAAGGATGTCTTTGCCGATAAAATGACTTTCTTTGTTCGTTTTGACGGCAAAACCGATTCCTGCTTCAAGCGGACTGATATCGCTTGTGAGCTCTTGTCCATATAACGCAAGCCTTGCTTCAAAACGAAGAGTGTCACGTGCACCAAGTCCACATGGTTTTAATCCATTTTCCTTCCCTGCTTCTAGAAACTTCTCCCAAAGGGCTTCCGCCTTATCTGCCGCTAAATAAAGTTCAAATCCGTCTTCCCCTGTGTACCCTGTACGGGATACGAGAACGTCTGTAACCCCATCCAGATTGACGTATTGAGCAAATTGGAAAAAGCCAATTTCTGTTAAGTCTGTTTCTGTTAAGTTTTGTAAAATACCTTCTGCCTTTGGACCTTGAAGGGCGAGCTGGGCAATGTCACCTGAAATATTTTGAATCGTTACATCTCCTTTTACGTGCTGCTTCATCCACTCATAATCTTTTTCAATATTTGCTGCGTTAATTACGAGTAGATATTTTTCATTTGCTAATTTGTAAACAAGCAAGTCATCGACCGTACCACCATCTGGATAACACATAGTTGTATACTGAGCTTGATTGATACTAAGCTTTGTTACATCGTTTGTTACAAGGTAGTTAATATAGCTTTCTGCATCTTTCCCTGTAACCAGCACCTCTCCCATATGAGAGACGTCAAAGAGTCCTGCTTCCTTTCGGACAGCCTCATGTTCTTCTAAAATGCTGGAAAACTGTACCGGAAGTTCCCACCCCCCAAAATCAATAACCTTTGCACCGTATTTTTTATATGTTTCAAAAAGCGGCGTTTGCTTTAATACTGTTTCTGTACTCATAGATACACCTCCGATTGCGGTTTCTTATGAAATAACTGTTCTTTTACCTTTTTACCTGTTTCGGTCATCGCAAGACCTCCAAGTGCGGTTTCCCGTAGTGTCCGCGGCATTTCTTTTCCGACCTTATACATCGCTTCAATGACTTCATCACATGGAATGCGGCTTTCAATACCGGCAAGGGCTAAATCAGCAGCTGAAAAGGCAATAGATGTTCCTATGACATTTCGCTTAATGCAAGGCACTTCAACAAGTCCTGCGACCGGATCGCAAACTAGACCTAAGAGTGACTTCATAGCAATTGCTGTCGCATTCACGGCTTGCTTTGGTGTACCTCCTTTTAGCTCTACGATTGTTCCCGCTGCCATAGCCGTTGCAGATCCTACTTCTGCTTGACACCCGCCGGCTGCACCTGAAATAAAGGAACGATTCGCAATCACATAACCAAGCATACTAGCCGTAAACAAGCCCATGACTAAGTCTTTATAAGAAGCTCCCTCATTTTTATGCAATGAAAATAATACACCGGGCAAAATACCGGCTGCCCCAGCTGTTGGAGTAGCCACAATAACGCCCATTCGTGCATTGCTTTCAGAGGTTGCCAGAGAGAAAGTCATTGCATCGCTAATATAATTTCCAGACAGTGTTTTACCTTGATTTATATAGTCGTACATTTTCACAGCATCACCGCCGGAAATACCACTTGGCGCAGTCGAGGCATCTTTTATCCCGGTATCAACGGCTTCTTTCATTTTGATCAATCGTTCTTCCATCATACTAATAATGGTTTCTTCACCTTTTCCCGACTTTTTCACTTCCATCATCAGCATCACTTCACCAATGGTTCTTTGCTCACGCTTGCAAGCTTCAATCAGCTCTTCCATGGACTGAATTTCCATTATATTACCCCCGTAAGTAATTTCCTTCTTAGCTGATACTGATTGGCAAGTGCTGCAAAGTCATCGCCAGCGCTTAGGCGAATATCTATCATCTCTTCGTCAATCATAAAAATTTTAGATAAACCGCCACCAAGCGATACACCACCTACTTTTACAATACATTCCCCACGCTTTGCCGTAACGACCGTTGTATTTGGGTGGTCATATTCTAAACAACTGTCTTCAAGATAGAATTCGTAACATAGTCCATATTGTTTGATCATCTCGACTGCATATCTAATCCGAGAATCATCTGTATCCATACCTAGCAATCCACCAATAAGGGCTTTATCAGTTCCATGTCCTTGATATGTTTCTGCAAAGGAATCATAGAAAATAATTTCAGTCTCTTCTGGACATCCTCCCAATAGCTCGTAAATAAACCTGCCGATGGATACGACACCTGCTGTATGAGAACTTGATGGTCCTACCATAATCGGGCCAATAATATCAAAACAACTTTGAAACTTCATGATAATGCTCCTTTCTTACACAGTAATTGATGTTTGAAATAGTGGATACATATCACAAATAGCTTTTGTTGTTTCTTTTGCTTGTTTAAGAACTTCCGTATCGCCTTTGCTTTTCAGAACAGATGCAATTACTTTAGCGATTTGCACCATCTCTTCCTTTTTCATCCCACGTGTTGTTAACGCCGCTGTCCCCATACGGATCCCACTTGTAACAAACGGACTTTGAGGATCATACGGAATCGTGTTTTTATTAACCGTTATACTAGCCTCTTCAAGCAACTTCTCGGCTTCTTTTCCTGTTAAATCCCATGGGCGTACATCCAACAGTACAATATGATTGTCTGTGCCACCTGAAATTAGAGCTGCACCTTCTTTCTTTAATTCTTCGCCAAGTATTACTGCGTTTTCGATGACTTGTTGTGCATATTCCTTAAAGCTTGGCTGCAGTGCTTCCTTAAAGGAAACTGCTTTTGCAGCGATAATATGCATAAGTGGCCCGCCTTGAATACCTGGGAATACAGCTTTATTGATGGCCTTAATGATTTCTTCATCATTGGTTAGGATAATACCGCCACGGGGACCTCTTAATGTTTTATGAGTGGTACTTGTCACAACATCCGCATAAGGGATTGGTGATAAATGAAGTCCTGCTGCTACAAGCCCCGCAATATGGGCCATATCTACCATCAATTTCGCGCCAACTTTATCAGCAATTTCTCTAAAACGAGCAAAATCAATCTTTCTTGTATAGGCACTTGTACCTGCAATGATTAGTTTTGGTTTTTCTTTTTGTGCCACTACTTCTAGTTCATCATAGTCAATCAAATGATTATCTTCTCTCACCCCGTAAGACACAACATCAAACCATTTTCCTGACATGCTTACCGGACTGCCATGTGTTAGATGTCCGCCGTGCGATAGGTTCATCCCCATTACTTTATCGCCTGGCTGAAGTAACGCATAAAAAACAGCTGTATTTGCTTGTGCACCTGAGTGTGGCTGTACGTTTGCATAGTTAGCATCGAACAGCTTGGTCAAACGTTCAATAGCAACTTGTTCTGCTACATCGACAAATTCGCATCCCCCATAATAGCGCCTTCCTGGATAACCTTCTGCATACTTGTTCGTCAACACACTTCCCATTGCTTCTAATACTTCTTCGCTTACAAAGTTTTCTGATGCGATCAATTCTAGTGTTTGATGTTGGCGATTCTTCTCTTTCTCAATTGCTTCAAAAACAATTGAATCTTTTTGTCGTAAACTCATTTTTATTCCTCCTCGAAATCTTGCTTATGTTCCCTTGGCTGTACCAACTATAGCTTGAAGAAATCTCTTTCTTGCTACTGACTTACTTTTCTATGAAAACTGTTTAAAACATGATGCTTCACTACTTTTTTACATACAAAAAAAGACACAGAAAGGTAGCATAACGTTCTCTACCCTTCTCTGTCCTTTTACCTGAGAGTTTAACTCCATTCTTAATTCAAAGAGTCTTCCCCTTTGGTGGCGTCCTACTGTATACGCGCTCTCCAGAGGTGCGTCCCGTTGTGGTTCATTCTACCTGAGAGATTTGTTTCCAAGGGTCTTTTTGGAACTTGCTCCTTCGGTGGCTTGTCGCATTGCACTCTCCCACAACCATCATCCGCTATTATGAAATTATACAGATTGAAACTTTAATTGTTTTTTACTACACATGATTGATCAGAAAAAAATTTATCTTCCTACCTGCAGTGAACCTTACTTTCATAGTTTTTAAATCTATATTTCTTTATAGTTTTAATATAAAGACTAGTTGAAGATATTCATATTAATTTGTCAGGTAAACTTACGTGGTTTTTGATAGTACAAAAAACTCATATCACTTTTAAGTAACTTCTAGACCGTAGATATACATATACTACTGCTCTACAGAAGACGCCGGAACAGTGTGGAAAAGTAATATTTATCTATTCTTCTTGGAATATAATCCATACATATAATGAAAAAGGGAAAGTTCACAAAAGAATGAACTTCCCAAAATGAAGTTAAATTCATATTTTAATTTGCTTGGAATTGCATCTTAGTTTAAATAATCAAAGACTCTAGAAACAACATCCCAAAGTATTGTTCTTTTATGAGCGTAACCTTGTTAATAAAATAAGAATTCAACTGGAACTCTCTCAAAAACATATAATTTAAAAAGCCTCTAGTATTAATTGATTTTCTAGGTAATGTTGAACTTCTAGTGCTGCGATACATCCATCCCCAGTAGCAGCTACTACCTGCCGGACTGCATTTTGTCTAATATCTCCTATCGCAAAAATTCCAAGGATATTCGTTTTCATTCGATTATCCGTTATGATCCACCCTTCTTCATCCGTAATATTTAGATTTTTCACGAAATCTGAAACAGGGTTCATCCCTATATACTCAAACACACCATCAACTGGAAAACTCTTCTTTTCACCTGTTTTTATATTTTCAATAAGGACATGAGTTACTTTATCCTCTCCTATAATCTCATTGACAACAGTATCATATATCACATCAATTTTATCATTATTAAGCATCCGCTCCACTAAAATAGGCTGAGCTCTGAATTGGTCCCGGCGATGAAGGACGGTTACTTTCTTAGCAAACTTAGTTAAAAAAACCGATTCTTCTACGGCAGAATCTCCCCCACCTATAACAACTAAGGCTTTTCCCCTAAAAAAGGCTCCATCGCAAACGGCACACCATGATACACCTCGACCTGAAAATTCTTCTTCTCCAGGAACGCCCAACTTTTTATATTTAGTACCTGTAGCAATAATGACAGATTTAGTCTGATACGTTTTATTCCCTGCATATACTACTTTAATATTGCCCTCGTTTACAATGTCTTCTACATTGGCTTGTTCATACCTGGCACCAAAGCGTAAAGAGTGCTCAAACATTTTTTGTGCTAAATCTGGTCCGGATATATGTGAATAGCTAGGAAAATTCTCTATCTCTTCCGTATTTTGAAGTTGTCCACCTGGCACTCCACGATCTAAAATTAACGTTTTAAGATTGGCCCTTGAGGTATAAACAGCGGCTGTCATACCACCAGGACCTGCACCAATAATAATGACATCGTAAATGCTATGGCTCATATACAACACCTCTTCTTTCCAAGTAAAAGGATCTGTTAATACTCCTTAAAGATATTGAGAAATTAAGTCCTTTAATTTCTCCTCTGGAGAAAACCCTAAACTCTGTTTAGCCACTGAACCATTTTTAAAAATTAAAGTAGTAGGAACACTCATAATATTAAATTTTTCTGCTAATTCACTGTTTTCATCAATATTGACATCTCCAAATGTCACATTCTCTATAGTAAGAGATAAACTATCCAATACTGGGGCAATCATTTTACAAGGACCACACCATGGCGCGCCAAATTTAATGACCGCTACCTCATTAGAATTTGTAATTTTTTCAAAATTAGCTTTATTAACTGCTACTACATTCGACATTGAAATTTCCCCCTTTATGAGCCATTCTTTCATTTTTTCACTTATACTCCTCATTCGTCATGCTAAGAAGTCTAAACATTCAGATTTATGATTCTATATATCTATAAAATAATTTAACCCCATTATTATTTACAATGTTTTTTGGCCTGGTTTCCAGTTAGCTGGACATAATCCCCCTGTCTGAAGTGCCTGAAGCACTCGAAGTGTTTCATTCACATCACGCCCAATATTATTGTGGAATACAACTTGGTACATTAACTCACCTTCAGGGTTCATAATGAACAATCCCCTAAGGGCAATTCCTTCGTCTTCAATAAGTACGCCGTATTCCCGGGAGACAACATGGTTGGTATCAGCAGCTAAAGGATATTGCAACTCTCCTAGACCATTATCTAGACGATCAGTATTAATCCATGCAAGATGCGTATGTATGGTATCTGTAGAAACTCCGATTACCTCTGCATCTAAATCTTGAAACTCCTCATAACGTTCAGACATTGCGGTGATTTCAGTTGGACAAACAAAAGTAAAATCCATCGGATAAAAGAATAGTACGGTCCATTTACCGTTCTTCATATTTTCTTCTAAACTTACTTTCTTAAATTCCTTATTGGGCATAACTGCATCCATTTCAAAGCGTGGTGCTTGTTTACCTACCATACGTTCTACCATTTTATTCATCCCCTTATTTAATTTTTTATGTTATTAACATGTTAATATATTAATCAATCAAGCCCTTTGTTTCCTTAAACAAACCATATACTCAATATGATCTTAATTGATGAATGTTATATGAATTTATATACTAAATTGGCAATAATGTTACCGCTTCTTCTGCTTCCAAGTTCTCAATCATTTCATGCCAAGACTTTGGCTTATTTGACAAGACCGAATAATAACGTTTCAAAAATTTCACAATTAGTTCTGTTTTCACTTCAGTGCTGATGGATTCCATTGGAAGAAAACAAAGATCAAGTCCTGTTACGGCCTCTCCATCATTGTGCCAGGATGGATGGACATAAGGAAAATTTAGACGCTTATAACCAAGATGGGACAGTACCTCCCGGCGAACATATGGATCCATAGAGTTCACTGCGCCAAATTCATGATATTCTACCCGATAAGGATCATAAATTTCGGCGAACATCCCGAAAAGCTGCTTTCCACTCGCTACGGCTAAGGCGTTTAAGTCCTCGAACCTCTTTTGGGCTAAAAACGGACCAATGCCGAGCCCATCGCGGCCAATGATTGTAAAGTCTGTCATCGCAACATTAAAATCCTCATAATAGCGATACTCCGTCGCCCCTACTACCTCCCCTTCAAGATCAGCAACAAAGACACGGATTCCTGGATCTTCGAGAGGTTCTTTCCAAAGGTCGAATTCCAATACTTCTTCTGGAGGAAATATGTCTTGCATTAATTGATGCATTTGTTTAAATAAAGGATCTCGTATACTCTCAATTCTTCGATATTCCATTTTCATCCTTCTCCTTGTTTCAATATTCATGTATAGAAAGGGTTTTTCCATTCCATGAGCGCTCCATAATTGGAAGACTCTGTATCCTCCAAATAGTTATCTACTATTTTAATAGGAGTACGGCCGCAACGAAGTAAAAAGGTGATGACAGGATCTTTTAGTTCCCCTTTTACGACTGCCTCAAGGTATTGTACCGGCGTCATCTCCTTTGCTTTTTTATGATACCCCGGCATTCTGCCTCCGCCTAACAACCGGTCCAGCCCCTTGTGAACGACAACATCATACATGGCTAGCATTAGCCATTTTCCTAATCTTAATTTTCGATAGGAAGGCCGCACGCTAATATCGACGACATAAAGAGTCTTTCCATTTGGTTTATGATTGCTAATATAGCCATTATCCGTAATCTCTTCCCATGTATGCTCCGGATGCTTTGGGTCAAAGTCAACAAGTAGCCCGGTCATTGAACCCGCAATCTCACCATTTACCTCAATGCATAGAGCTCCCTCGGGAAACAAGGTAACATGGTTGTGTAATTGCTCCGTATTCCACCATAAATCAGATGGGAATGGCGGAGGGAAACTTTCCTGTTGAATGCGAATTAAACCAGAAAAATCCTCTTCTTTATAATTACGGATCACCGCCAGGGCAGGACGATCCTCGTCGAAGACAAAAAACTCTTTTCGATACACGGCGACTCCTCCTTACTTACACTTGTGCGATGAGTTCTTTTTGGGGTTCCCAATCTGGATAAAGATCGGTACGACGATCACGCCATGTAGTGACAGAACCACTTTCACGAACCTGATATAACTGCTCTAAATCCAAATCAGCCGTTACAATCATATCTTGATTGATTTCACCTTCTACTAGAATACCGCGGGGAGGGAATGGAACATCGTTTGGCGTTATCACTGCTGCCTGTCCAAAATTACCTCGCATAAAGTCAACGGTAGGAAGGGAACCAACTGTACCCGTAGTAACGACATACACTTGATTTTCAACGGCTCTCGCATGGCTAGTGTAGCGAACACGATGAAATCCATGACGGTCATCGGTACATGAAGGACAGAAAATGATATCAGCCCCCTTCGCTTTCGCCATTCGAACAATTTCCGGAAATTCGATGTCATAGCAGGTCAACATGGCAATTGTTCCTTTGTCAGTCTTGAACACTTCTAGGCTTTCACCAGGGGTCATGTTCCATTCCTTCACTTCCGTCGGAGTGATATGAAGCTTTGCCTGTTCTGCGACTCTTCCATCCGGATAGAACAAATGAGCAACATTGTATAATCGGTCACCTTTACGGATGACATGAGTTCCTCCAATTATATGCATCTTTGTTTGCTTCGCGAAATTTATAAATAAAGACCGATACTGTTCCGTAAAATCAGGCAAATCTTGAATTGTCAAAGAATTGCCTTGCTGATTGCCAATAGACATTAGCTGAGTAGTGAAAAATTCCGGGAACATGACAAAATCCGCTCCAAATTCTTTAGTTGTTTTCATATAATGTTCTACTTGTTTGGCAAATTCGTCAAAGGATTGTATCGTGCGTAGCTGATATTGAATCGCTGAGACTCTTAGTTTCATAGCCTTCTCCTTTCTTAACATCTTTATATGCCTTCTTTGAAGTTCTTATTTTTAAACAACGAAAGTACTGGATACGGAGAATCAAGACACTTCAGGTCCTTATAAGGTATAAATGACCCTCTATGGTCTCTTTTATTTTCGTTATTACATAAAACACTCTTAACCCCTGCCGGATATAATCCTATAAGTATTTCAACCTTTTTACTCAGAAGGTATCTAATCTAAATACACAAAATAGCCATCAATAAAAGCCGAAGTTATAATACTAATTATTTAGATAACCGTTTCATAAGAATGTCCTTTTCGTTTTCAAAACCAGGCTTACCAAGTAAAGCAAACATATTTTTCTTATAGGCTTCCACCCCCGGCTGATCAAACGGATTTACACCTAGCAGGTATCCGCTGATGGCACAAGCCTTTTCAAAGAAATAAACCATTTCACCAAAGGTATATTCATTCAATTCGTTCAGTTCAACAAGTAAGTTGGGGACTCCCCCATCTATATGAGCCAACACTGTTCCTTCAAACGCCTTTTTATTGACTTCATCCATGGTCTTACCGGCCAAGAAATTTAATCCGTCGATATTTTCTGAATCCTCTTGAATCGTTATCTCAATACGAGGTTTTCTAACCTGCAACACTGTTTCTATTAGATTACGGCATCCTTCTTGCACATATTGCCCCATAGAATGCAAATCAGTTGAGAAATCAACCGATGCAGGAAAAAGACCTTTCTGATCCTTCCCCTCACTTTCTCCAAATAACTGTTTCCACCATTCAGATACATAATGAAGAGATGGTTCGTAGTTAACAAGCAACTCGATGTCTTTCCCTTTACGGTAAAAGGCATTGCGTACAGCAGCATACTGATAACACTCATTGGTTAAAAGATTTGGATCGTTGTATTTATAGTAAGCCTCTACTGCACCTTCCATCATTCGATCAATGTTCATTCCAGCTACTGCAATAGGTAAGAGGCCAACAGCTGTCAGAACAGAATATCTTCCGCCTACATCATCTGGAATAATAAAGGTTTCATACCCTTCTTCATCAGCAAGTTGTTTTAATGCTCCCTTCGCTTGATCAGTGGTAGCATAAATCCGTTTTCTTGCCTCCTCCTTTCCATACTTTTTCTCCATATAATCACGGAAAATCCGAAAAGCAATGGCAGGCTCCGTCGTTGTTCCCGATTTAGAGATAACATTAATAGAGATTTCTTTATCCTCTAATAGCTCTAATAAATGAGTAATATACGTAGAACTGATATTCTGACCAGCAAAATAAACTTGTGTCTTATTGTTTATTTGGTTATGAAAACTATGGGACAAGGCTTCAATTGCTGATCTTGCTCCTAAATAAGAACCTCCGATCCCAATCACAATAAGAGCATCTGACTGATTACGAATTCTTTCAGCAGCCTCTTTAATTCTTACAAATTCATCTCTATCATAGTGTATTGGCAAATCAACCCACCCGAGAAAATCAGATCCTGGCCCTTTTTTTTCGTGCAGCATATTGTGCGCTGTTTTTACAAATTCACTTAGATAATTAATTTCACTCTTTTTCATAAACGGTAATGCATTAGAGTAATCAAAAGAAATCGTCATGAAACCTTCTCCTCTTCATATGAATGTTATCACTACCCATATACATAATTTTCAAATAATTGTTTATCTTAAGATCTTATTGCGTTCTCACTTTTTTCTAAAGCATGCCCTCCAAATTCGTTGCGTAAAGCTGCTACCACTTTCCCTGTAAAAGTATCGTTTTCTAAGGAACGATAACGCATCAATAGGGACAAGGCAATAACAGGCGTGGCTGTTTGTAGGTCAAGAGCTGTTTCAACCGTCCATTTCCCTTCCCCCGAAGAATGCATAATCCCTTTTATTTCTTCTAATTTTGCGTCTTTAGAAAAGGCTCGCTCTGTTAAATCCATAAGCCACGAACGAATCACTGATCCATTGTTCCATACTCTTGCTACTTTTTCGTAGTCATAATCAAATTCGCTTTTCTCTAATACCTCAAACCCTTCACCAATAGCAGCCATCATCCCATATTCAATCCCATTATGGACCATTTTTAAAAAGTGACCGCTCCCTGCTTTTCCTGCATATAAATATCCGTTTTCTATTGCTGTGTCACGGAAAATAGTTTCTACAACATTCCAGGATTCAGGATCGCCGCCAACCATGTAACAAGCACCGTTACGAGCACCTTCCATCCCGCCGGACGTTCCAACATCCATAAAGCTAACACCATATTGTTTTAACCGATTGTACCGGTTAATGGATTCCTTATAATAGGAATTACCAGCTTCAATGACGATGTCACCGCTATTTAAAAAAGGTGTAAGTTCATTAATCACTGAATCAACAACTGTATGGGGAACCATTAACCAAAGAACTCTCGGCTGCTCTAATGATTGAACAAGCTCTAACAAACTAGAAGTACCTTTAGCTCCGTACTTTTCCATTTCTTCTACAGCCCGTTGGTTTATATCAAAAACGGCTACTCCATGCTTACGATCCATTAAATTCTTACCTAGGTTCAATCCCATTTTTCCCAACCCGATTAACCCAACCTTCATGATGTTCCCTCCTATAAGTAATTTAATAAAAAGACAATTTCCACCCTTGTCTGTACACTATTTTTCTTGACATTATCTAGGTTATCTGTAAATCGACTTTTTCTTGTAAACTTTCAGCCTTTCCGAGTTTTTATAAATCCCACCAATTAAAACCATCCTCTTGTAATAATTCGTAGGAAGCATCTGGACCCATTGAACCCGAACGATACGGATGAAGGGGAAGGCTGTTTTCTTCAAATGATTCCAGAATTGGTTGTACCCATCTCCACGATAATTCAACTTCCTTCCAATGGGTAAAGAATGTTGAATCTCCGCGCAACGCATCGAACAACAAGAGTTCATACGCTTCTGGAACATTTTTTGGACTGGCTGAAAATTCTGTACTGATAGGCTCGATTTGATTGGTTAATGGGTTTTTCATATTTAATTGTAGTGAAACGCCTTCGTTCGGACTAATTTGGATGACCAAAAGATTAGGCGTCATTACATCGTGCTGGAGCATATTCAGATCTTTTAACGGATTTTTGAATTCAATCACAACACGCGTTAACTTTTCCTTCATTCTTTTTCCCGTACGAATATAGAATGGGACTCCGCTCCATAAAGCATCATCAATCCATAAACGTGCTGCAATAAACGTATCATTTGTTGAAGAATTCTCAATTCCAGGCTCTTCTTTATAACCAACAACCGGTCTGCCATCTATTTCTCCCGAAACGTATTGCCCCCGGATAACATCTGTAATGACACCTTTGTTCCCCAAAGGCCGAAGAAATTCCATAATTCTCCTCTTCTCATTACCGACCTCTCTAGCGCTGAGTTTGTTGGGAAGATGCATGGCTGTCACCATAAGTAACTGCAGTAAATGATTTTGAAACATATCTCGGATAGCTCCGGCCTGATCATAATAATCAGATCGCTCTTCAACCCCAACCGTCTCACTGGCTGTGATTTGTACATTGGCAATGTACTGATTATTCATAAACGCTTTAAGTACAGGATTAGAGAATTCTAATCCCTCAAGATTCTGGACCATCGGCTTGCCAAGATAATGATCAATGCGATAAATCTCCTCCTCTTCAAATGTCCGGCTTAATTTTTCATTTAACTCTAAAGCTGATTTCAAATCATGTCCGAATGGTTTTTCTATAATGAGACGCTTCCACCCTTTTTTGGAGCTTAACCCGCTGTCCTTAATATTTGACGTAATAACATCCACAAATTCCGGTGCAACGGATAAGTAAAAAATGCGGTTTTCAGGGAGCCCTAATTGCTCTTCACGTCTTTCAATAGTTTCAAGTAATTTTTTATATCCTTCATACTCCGTTACATCCAGGGAACAATACCGAAATGCATCAAGAAACTTTTCCATTTTTAAAGAATTATTGATTGAACGCCTAGAGAAAGTTTTAATTGACTGTTCAACATGGATTTGAAATGTATAGTCAGACCATTCCCTTCTTCCTAAACCAATAATTGAAAATGAGTTAGGCATCTTGCCATCAAGAAATAAATTATATAAAGCAGAGAAGATTTTCCTCTTAGCCAAGTCCCCTGTTGCTCCAAACAAAACAAAGGTCATAGAATCCAGTTCCAGCATATTTGAAACATCAAAAGAATTCTCCTCTAGATAACCACTGCGAGAAATAGCTAATTTACTCATTAAATCCCCTCCTATGTTCTTTATCACTTTTTCAACATCTTTACAGACATCAGTATAACGCGTATAATATTTACTTGTAAGTACGCACTTTTTTTTCATATAGTATCAAATAGTATACTGTTACCTAGAACCGAGATGGAGGTTAAATGCATGGGACGTATTTGTATAAAAGAGTTTAACTGTGAAAAAGAGTTAACCCTTTCTGTAATTGGGGGTAAATGGAAGATGTTAATTTTATGGCATCTAGGCAAAGAAGGTACAAAACGCTTTAATGAATTGAAATCTCTTATACCTGGTATTACTCAAAAAATGCTTGTTAACCAATTACGTGAACTGGAAGAGGATCTTATTATTCACCGTGAAGTTTATCCCGTTGTACCGCCTAAAGTAGAGTACTCACTGACAGAAAAAGGGGAAAGTCTAATGCCTATTCTCGAATCGATGTATGAATGGGGTAAGAACTATATGGAAACTATTTTGAAAAGACAGGAAGAAGAACTCGAATCTAGCAAATAGAAAGAACTCTCTTTGAAAATAAATTGCGTATTCACCACTAATGCGAGACAAAACTGTTGAGAAAAACAAGATTATTAATGTTGATTCGCATTGAGAAAATTACATAAATCAAATATGTAATAGCTAAAACCATCTGCAGTAACTTTCATTAAGATTCCTAGGTTCCTGCATGTGATTGAGAATATGCCTATATATCAACACTTCAACCTCTCTCAAGGGAGGTTTTTTAATGTCGCTAAGTCCCCCAAAACTCAAAAAAGACAGAGGGAGTTTTAATCGCTCCCGGAACGGGTGACGTCACCTTTTTAGACAATCGAGTAGGAGTGGTGACTAACCCCGACCTCTCACACCACCGTACATACCGTTCCGTATACGGCGGTTCACTCAGGTATGACGTAAGTGGTTGTATCTATCGACTAGACTTTTCAGCTTTCTATTTCACCGAAACTCTAAATAAGAATACGGTTCTTTTTCAGGTGGTGGTGCAATAAATGGCTTTTAAACAAATACATTAAAAAAATGCATACCACTATAATTTCTAAAGGTCTTAAATTATCAAATATTTCTCTACGGTATTCTGGTTTAACGTAATGTAAAACACCACTTGAGAAAAGTATGTCAAATTGTGTTGTGCATAACAATCATATGATAAGCTTCTAAACTCACTATCCTTACTGTTGAGCAGAAAAAATTCTTCTTTCATTAATAAATTACCGATAGTACGGTTCAGTTGTTTATCATATTCCTTATATATATCAACAAGCCACTCTTGTACTTCTATTTGGTATTGTTGTATCTGACTTCGGTATTTGTTTATTCTTTCATTATTTAAGGTCGTTTGTTCTTCTGCTTCTGTAATGTCTAAATAATTATTGAAATACTCAAAAACATAATTAACGCAAATCTTCATGTTATCCATACGTAATTCTGAATCAAACTCATTTATCTTATCTTCTTTTTTTCTTCGAGCAATATATTCTTCAATTGAAATCAAGCCCTCACCTTCCTTCAATACACTCATATTTCAACAAAGTGTACCTCATTTCCATAATTATCGCTTGACTTGACTGCTCTTTTTACATGGTTAATTATTCTTTGAATTATAAATTTCCTTTTCAGAATTTTTTTGAGTGCTAATAAATCACAGTACCTTGCTTTTTAAAAATTAAGAGAAAAGAAAAGCAAATATTTGAATAAAATTCAACAATGTAGTTTTACTCATTAGAAAATAAGGTACATCTTCAATAAGAAGATATACCCTTGTATTGAATCAAGTTACCACTACCCCGTGAAAACCTCTCCATCTGGATAACGAATACTTGATTTTTGTGCTTTTGCCAAAGAAAAGGCTAATGTTAATGGTCCAATTCTTCCGATAAACATTAAAACAATGATAATAAGTTTACCAGCATCTGATAATTCTCCTGTCAGCCCCATTGATAATCCAACTGTCCCAAATGCAGAGAATGCTTCAAATACAATCATAATAAACGGCGCACCCTCCGTTATTGACAGAGCTAATATTGTTAAAAATACCGCAAATAAACTAATGACAACGATTGCTAATGACCGTATAACCATTTGATGTTTAATTGTGCGTTTAAACACTACGGTTTCATTTCTTCCTCTTAAAAACGTTACAACCGCCATGACAATGACAATAAATGTTGTAAGTTTAATACCACTACCTGTTGAAGCACTACCTGCTCCGATAAACATAAGCAGTAGAATAATAACTATTGTTCCAGGATTCATACTACCAATGTCTAATGAGTTGAAGCCTGCTGTCCGAGGTGTAACAGCTTGAAAGTAAGATGCCCAAAGTTTTTCCAAAGTATCTAAAGTGCCTAATGTAGCAGGGTTAGCATACTCTAATGTAAATATTAATAGCATTGCTACAACATTGATAACGAATGTTCCGACGAGCATTAACTTAGTATGTAACGATAAACGATGGAATTCCTTAGTATGCCATAAATCAGATAAAACGGTAAAACCAATTCCACCCGTAATAAACAATAAGGTAATAAGAATATTAACTGCTGGGTCGCCCACATACCCCATCAAGCTATCTGACCACAAAGAAAATCCAGCATTATTAAAAGCAGATATGGCATGAAAGATACTCGTGTAAATCCCAAATGCCCACCCATACTCTGGAACCCAACGCAGCGATAGTAAAATAACGGCGATCACTTCCATAACAATAGCAAAGACAAATAATATTTTCACAAGTCGGATTACTCCCCCTATAGATGTTTGATTAAATGCTTCTTGAACAAGCATTCTCTCTTTTAGACCTATTTTCTTTCCTAAAACAACAACAATTAAAACAGCAAACGTCATTAATCCTAATCCACCAATTTGAATGAGTATCATTATAACGACTTGTCCAAACACAGTAAAATCTAGACCCGTATCAAGTACGACAAGGCCTGTAACGGTCGTTGCTGACGTTGCCGTAAATAATGCATCTAACCATCTAATCGGCTCCGTTGTTGCAATTGGAAGCTTCAATAGTAAAGTACCTACAACGATAGCGATAAAAAAGCTTAAAGCTAATATTTGTGGCGGTGACATTTGAATGTTGCGATGTGGAAATCCTCTTCTATCTAACATCCTTACATCCCTTCTTCTTCAAACCGTTTTAAGTCCGCTTTATGTCCAATAACAATTAGGACATCTTTTTCATAAATTGTATCATCGGGTAGAGGTGACACGTTAATATCTTCGCCACGTTTAATCGCCAAGATGGTACACCCAAACTTAGCACGAACATCTAAATCTATTAGTGTGGAATTATGTATTTTCTTTGTCGCCAGTAACTCCACGATACTATACTCATCTGATAACTCGATATAATCTACAATTTTTTCCGATGTTACATGTTGGGCAATACGAATCCCCATATCTTGTTCAGGATGAATAATTCGATCTGCTCCAATTTTATCAAGTACCTTATGGTGGTAGGCGTTTTGAGCTTTCACCCAGACATTTTCCACTTCCATCTCTTTTAAAACTAGGGTTGTTAATATGCTTGATTGAATGTCGTCACCAATAGCAACAATGACATATTCAAAATTTCGAATACCGAGGGATTGTAGTGATTTCTCATCTGTTGCATTCGCAATCACTGCATGAGTAGAGTGAGCTGCGAACTCATTTACCTTAGCTTCATTATTATCTATAGCTAACACCTGATGCCCCATTTTATATAACTCTTTGCAAACACTGCCCCCAAAGCGTCCTAAGCCTATAACTGCGAATTGTTTCTTTTTTTCTGCCACTTTTTTCACTCCTTTTCCCAAATAAAAAAGACCATCACAAAGAATGGTCCATTAATGACCCTTCTCTCCAAAATAACGCTGACGAGGTTAGCTGTCGGATTAGGGATTGAGAGTATCCCCTCTTACTTAGTAAGATTCACCCCAAAGATGGTTTTTAACCACCAAAATGGTTCCCCCGCTCTAAAAAAGATTAAGCGAATAAAAGGTTAAAATTGTATATTTATAAAAGAAAATTTACTCCTCTTTTATATACTTGTCAATACATTTTTATAGAATGAAATTTTTAATTCGTTTTCTAATAATTGGCGCACAACATGTAAATAATTCTTAATAAAGGGAGTGATTATAGTGTTGTTTATCTTTGATTTAATAAAAATTGTTGTAAAAATAAAGAAGCAAACCCTGCTATAAACCACACTTTTTTTCTTTATTGGTAGCTCCTTTATTATTCATTGGCTGGAACCAGAGATGTTTGAAAGTCCATTCATTGGCTTTTGGTATTTAATGACGCCCGTAACAACAACTGGTTATGGAGACTTCGTAGCTGAAACTACAATGGGAAGGATTTTTGGGTTATTTTTATATTTTTTTGGGATAGGTTTAATTACAATTGTCATTGGTAAAATTGTAGGAAGCTTCGGTATATTTCGTAATTTGAGGAAGAGTGGGAAGTTAAGATTTAAAGGGGAAGGTCACTATGTAATAATAGGGTGGTCTAATAAAGCACAACATTCAATGAATGAAATAAAAGAAATGGATGATAAAGCAAAAATTCTTTTAATTGATACACTTCCAGAATCACCTGTTGACCATGAACGTTTTTATTATATTAATGGTGATGTAACAGATAAAACGATATTAGAAAGAGCTAATATTCAACAAGCTAAGGCAGTATTAATCTTCACGAGTGATAATGAATTTGACCCAATTACGGCTGATGGAAAATCGTTGATAACGGTATCAGCTATTGAAAATTATGCAATAGAGAAGGACAAAGACATCTATACTATTGTAGAGGTTTTAAAAGAGAAGCACGTACCAAACTTCAAACACGCAAATGTTGATGAGCTTGTAATATCTGGTGAGGCACTTTCAAACCTCATGGCGAAAACAGCTATACATAAAGAGTCTAGTCGGTTAATCATAAACCTTCTTAGTAGAAAAAGTGGAGTCGATTTATGGAAAGTTAAAAAGAGAGAGATTTGGAAAACTTACAATGATGCATTAGAAGATTTGAAGAACTTGGGGGCTAATTTAATTTCAGATGGAACTGATTTTAATCTTTTAAGTAAATTAGAAGAACCGATTCCAGACGAAGCAGAACTTTACGTTATTTGTAACAAAGAAACTTATTTACAGATTCCTGAAACATAAAAAAAGAAAGTGTTTATAAGCTTAACTATTGGAAAGTTAGGCTTTTTCACTTAAAAGGCAGGGAATAATTTCATCCAAATTATTACTATTAGAAATATCCTTACTTTTTTATGCTACATTAAACTATCGTAGGGTTTAAGTACATTTTTTCACAAAGTCTCTAAAAAATGAATACCCTTGCTACGTATTAAAAGTTACTGATTTCAAATCCTACCTTTTTCTATCCTTTTCTCCAAAAGCAAAAAAACTCACAAACGCTGATGTATCAACATTTGTGAGTTTATAATCATTTTTAAACTTAACTTAAATTATGTAAATGGTACCGGTGGTCGGGGTCGAACCGACACTCCAGAAGGAACACGATTTTGAGTCGTGCGCGTCTGCCAATTCCGCCACACCGGCAAATAATGGCGCGCCCTGAGAGATTCGAACTCCCGACCTTTTGATTCGTAGTCAAACACTCTATCCAGCTGAGCTAAGGGC